>JAZDLZ010000687.1:0-4628 GCA_043801535.1 Pseudomonadota bacterium | reverse complement strand
AACTAGGGACAAGGAACCAGGAACTGGAACAGCCCCCCCGGTACGGCTCGCACCTGAATAGGCGGCCGGAATCCCGGATCAAATCAATCGGTTGGCCACCGTCGATCGAGCAATCGCCGTCGACTCTCCGGGACACACCCTTCGTTCCCTTCGCCGAGCACGGAGAGCACATAGGTGCGGTGGGCTGATCCCAAATACCTGGCAGTGGCTGCGGCAATCCTTGTCGGGATGGCAGTGGCGTACGCTCTTGGCGCTACTCACCGGCGTAACCTCCTCGAGCGTATCGGTCATGCGCCGCAGGTGTTGCGCATGACCGAATCTGCCTCGCGTTCGCGCCGGGCAATCAAGGCCATCCTCATGGTGCTCGGCACGTCGCTGGTTGCCTTGGCTCTGGCACGCCCGCAGGTCGAGCGTGAGTCGCAGTGGCGCCAGCGTGGCATCGATCTGGCTCTCGTGATCGACTGCTCGAAATCGATGCTCGCCGGTGATGTCTACCCGAACCGCATTGCCAGAGCCAAGCTCGAAGCGGCGGCGGTGCTCGAGCGGTTTGCCGGTAATCAGATCGCGGTCATTCCTTTTGCTGGTGCGGCTGCCTACTATCCATTGACCACCGACCAGGAGGCAGCGAAGCTCTTTCTTCACGGCATCACTCCTTTCGACTTGCCACCGGGAAGCGATCTGGCAAAGGCATTGGTGATTGCCCGTTGTCTGCTCCGACCCGACGCTGGGGGGCCTACCTGCAAACAAGCGACCGGAACGGGCGATCCAGGCAAGGAGCGCCTGCGCTCCGATGACTCGCCATTCGCGGTCGGCGCCTTGCGGAAGAGTGGACGGTCACGGCAGCTAGACGATCGGGCGAGGGCTATCATCGTCCTCGGCGATGGCGAGGAGACGAGCGGGGATGCAGTGGCCGAGGCTGCGCGTGCTGCCGAGCTTGGCATCGAGCTATTCGTGCTCGGGATCGGGCGTCTCGAAGGCGACCGGGTCCCGGTATTCGACAGTAGTGGTGTGCAGACCGGCTGGAAACTCGAGGCTGATGGCCGGTCCTATCGAATCACCCGTCTCGAAGAGGCCAAGCTGAGGGAGATCGCCGCCGCAGGTGGCGAGGGAGAGCATTACTTTCGCGCCAATCCTGGTCGGATGGGAGCGAAGAGCCTCCTCGACGCGCTCGCCCTCTTGAAAGAGGGCGACCTCGAGAGGCAGATTACCAGAAAGTACAGTGAGGCATACCAGTGGCTGCTCCTTCCGGCGTTTCTGGCACTGGTGATCGAGGCTTGCGTGGCTGATCGTCGTCGTCGTCGTCGTTTGGGCCGGGGCCGGCGCAGCTCGCAGTCCCGAGAGCAGTCCCGAGAGCAGGAGGGAGAAAACTGATGCTACTCGGCGTCTGGCGACCCGGATCGCGGTGGCACAGGGTAGCGGTCTTTTTATGCTCGGTCGTCGTCCTCTCTGGATGGGATCCCTTCGTGGCCCCGCATCCGGAGATCGAACGTGGCAATGACTGCTTCCGGGACGGACGCTACGATGAGGCGATCGCCTTCTACTTGGCAGCGGCGAGCAGCATCCGCGAAGATCCCCGGCTGGCGTTCAATCTCGGAGCCGCCTACTATCAGAAGGCGGTCAATGCTCTCACGGAAATGGAACGCCGGATGCTCTTGCAGCGATCGGCTGGCTACCTGGGTAGCGCTACCCAGGCTTTGGAAGACCCGGAGCACAAAGGCCTTGCATACTACAATCTGGGCAATGCTCTCTATCAACTCGAGCGCTATGAGGAAGCCGCGACGGCGTATATGAATGCGATCGAGCTGAATCACGCCCATGACGACGCGAGCTACAATCTCGAGCTCGCGCTCCGGCAGCTAGCAAGGCAGCGCCAGCGCGCCGAGCAGGCAGGCAGCGCGCGCCGGCAGCCGGCTCTCGGTTCGACGAGCTCGGACTCGACGCAGGGTGGTGCTGCCCAGGGAGGCGGTGCGGGGACACCGGCGGACGCTGGCACGGCATCCGGGCCAGGAGAGCCAAGTCCCGCGGATTCGCAGCCAGATCCGACGCGGGCTCCGGAGCAGAACGGCTCGTCGAATACGGCAGCGCAACAGGAAGGGGGCGAGCAAGCCACTGGAGGTGGTTCGGCAATGGACAATCGCCAGGCAAGTGAGCCCACGCGTCTCGGGGAGCAGCATCCATCGGCAAGTCCGAGGAGCAATACCGCGCGCAAGCTGGACGTCCTCGAGAGACGCTCACGGCAGCTCCAACTGGAAAGACTGAGGCAAAGGGACGACACGGACGTTGCCCGGCCCGCGGAAAGGGACTGGTGAGACGAGTGGGAGGCCAGCCTTTGTCGCAAGATGTGAGCGCCAGTCGCAGTGTGCGCACGAGGACGACGCTGGCGTCGCGAACCGCGCGAACCGCGCACGTTGCGCTGGTGGCGCTGGTGGCGTTGCTGCCAGCGATTGCCCAGGCGCAGCCAATCGAGCTCACGCTAAAGGTGGCTCCGCAGCGGGGGCGAGTCCAGGACGACTTCGTTGCCACGGTGAGGATGACGATCAGAGGCGTCAACAGCCCGGAGCGATATCGGGATCCGCAGTTCGGGGAGCTCACGGTGCTCGACCAGCAGTCGCAGCAGTCGACGCAGTGGTCATACGATCCGACGAGGGGTCAGGAGATCCGCAATGTCGAGGTGAAACGATACCGATTGAGGGCCAATCGCGCCGGGAGGCTACGCATCGAGCCGGCGCGAATGCGACTGGACGGCCGCGAGTACGAGACGAACAGTCTCGTCGTCGAGGTGCACGCTGCTGCGGCGCAAGACCTTGCTCCTGCCGGTGAGCCAGATCGAGCGTCCGACCAGCAGATGCACGCTGCTGCGCCTCCTGGATTCACACCTCCGGAGTCGACTCGCACCGAGCCGACTTTTCTGCACGTGGCGGTCGATCGTTTGCGGGTCATGGCCGGCGAGCAGGTCACCATTAGCTGGCTGCTCTATACGCGTACCGAGATCCTGAAGTTCGAGCCGAAAGTGCCTCGGTTCGACGGATTCTGGGTGGAGAATCTGTACGAACCGAGAGGTTACTTCACCTATCACGAAGAAGTCGTCGGGGGCCGCACCTATACCGTGGCAATGGTTGCCAAGCGAGCTCTCTTCCCGACCAGCGCCGGTCGGATGACGGTGCCACCCTTCGAGGCTGACGTCTCCACCATGCACACGTCGTTCGGTGCCCCGTTGCACCTTGCCAGTGCCGCGGTAGGTATCGAGGCGCTGCCATTGCCGCCAGGTGCTCCGCCGGCATTCGACCCGGCCTACGTTGGATTGTTCTCGAGCGAGATGTCGGTCGATCGAAGCACGGTGGCGGCCGGCGAATCGGTCACGGTCACGCTGGCGGTGCGGGGTGCTGGCCCGATAAGAAGGACGCCGATCCCGAGATTGTCGTTCGACGGGTTTCGGGTCAACGTGCCCCAGGATTTCGAGGAGAAGATGGATTCGTCCACTGACCTGGTGAGCGGTGAGCGGCGCTATCGCTATTTGCTGACTCCCACGAGGAGCGGCACGTTGACGGTCGGTCCTGTCGAAATTCCCTACTTCGATCCTGGCGAGGGCAAATTCCGTACTGCCCGAGCGCTGCCGCTGAGTGTCCGCGTCATCGGCGAGATCGCGGCTGGCTCCCAGAGCGGATCGAAGGACAACGTGATCGGCAAGCAGACGAGGCCAATTCGTGAGCCTCCTGGCATGGTGGCGAGAGCGGCTGTCCGAGCCTACCAGACCCGCTGGTTCCGAGTCCTTCTCGCTGTCCCGGGCCTGGTATTCGCTTCTGTCCTTTTGTTCGACAAGCTCCTGGAAAGAATGCGTCGAGAGACACCGAGGAGCCGTCTCCGCCGAATTCGGGGCCGGGCACGCAAACGGATGCGAGTTGCCGATCAGCACGTTCGTGGCGGTCGTGCGGCCGACTATTTCGGGGAGATTTCCCGGGTGCTGACCGATCATGTCGAAGAAATGGTGGGGCGTCCGGTGGCAGCGCTCACTCGAGATCAACTGGGTGAGTTGCTCGCCAATCGCGGTTTTTCTGCCGAGACCGTCGAGGCGTTGGTACGCGAGTTGGAGAATTGCGACTTCGCTCGTTTTGCTCCAGGCGCCTCTGGTCCTGGGGAAATGCGCGCCGCTACGAGACGAGTGCGCGCCCTCCTTGCCGCGATCGAGCGAGTGCGACCGTCGTCCGTCACAAAGGAAAAGAGGGAGGGATGAACAGCCCCCAGCGCGACCGCTCGCTCCGCAACCGACCATTGTTGGTGGCTGCCCTCTTCCTCGTGGCAGCCACGGCTATTGCCCCGCAAACGGCCAGGGGTGACGACGAGTACGACCTCTTTGCCAGCGCCAACCGTGACTATTCCGAAGGGCGTTTCGAGGAAGCGATCGCCAAATACGAAACGTTGGCGAACCGTGGCCTGCGCCACGAGAACCTCTACGTCAATCTCGGCAGCGCCTACTTCCGGGCCGGCAATACTGGCCGAGCGATTCTCAACTACGAACGGGCGTTGCGGATCTCGCCCGACGACGACGATGCCCGCTACAACCTCGAGGTTGCCAGAGAAGCGACCGCGGCTCGCTTTGGTCGCGATTCGGTCGCCGGCGCCGAGAAGGA
>JAZDLZ010000678.1:0-3884 GCA_043801535.1 Pseudomonadota bacterium | reverse complement strand
AGACGACGGGAAACTGTCCAACCTCATGGCCGATGTCCAGAGCGTCTGTGCAGCCAGATAGGAGCAGCGTCGAAAGGGCGGCGAGCAGGAGCAGAGAACTGTCATTGAATCTAGGCAGAAAAGACTTGTCACACATGTACTGCTTTCCTCCAAACCTACATTTGGACACATGCTCGGCTACAGTGCAACCACGAAAAGGTGGTCCAGTGCTCGGTCCATAGCGGTGAAGTATTGCAGACTACCTCACGCACGCTTCAGCTCCTCGGCCAGATCTTCCTTGCTCTGGCAGAACGTGGTGATTCCGTAGTCAGCCAACTTTGACAGAAAGACAACTCTTGGAATTCCAGCAAGAGCCGCCGCCGCACCCGACGAGAGCCTTCCCAGCTCAAAGAGCTTCATCGCCGCCGCCATGCGCAGCTCCGTGGCGAGGGCGTCGGGGGATAGCCGGAGGGCAAGCAGCGCATCGTCCGGGACATCCATTGTTCGTGGCCCGCTCCCGCGTACTGAACGAGCTCCTCGAAAAAGTTGGGTGTGTCCCGATCGGTCAACGGGCTAGCCGTTCTCGGTCCCCTGTTCCTTGTTCCTAGTTCCTTGTTCAATTCCGACGACGACGAAGGGGACAAGGAACCAGGAACTGGAACAGCCCCCCCGGTACGGCTCGCACCTGAATAGGCGGCCGGAATCCCGGATCAAATCAATCGGTTGGCCACCGTCGATCGAGCAATCGCCGTCGACTCTCCGGGACACACCCAAAAAGTTTTGGCGATGGTCTAGCTAGCTACTCGCCTGCGCGCCACATGAGGCGCAGAATTTGGCTCCCTGGGCGAGCTTCTGGCCGCATCCAGAGCAGAACTTGGTTGCGGGAGCGGCAAGGGGAGCGCCGCATTCGGAGCAGAATCGGCCTGGCGCGACGGTACGCTGGCAAGCAGAACACGTTACTGCCGAGGCGCCGCCGGCGGCAGTGCCGGGAATCCCTGGCGGCGCCGCCGCCGGTTGTGGGGCAGGCGCACCCTGTTGTGCAACGCTCGGCTGCACACCTTGCTGGAATTGTCCGGCGACGGCAAGGCCGACTCCCAGACCAGCCCCGGCGAGAAGGGGGTTGTTCATCATGGCACCGCCGCCGCCGCCACCACCACCACCACCACCACCGGCTCCTCCTCCGCTCTTCATTGCGTCGCCGGCGCTCATCATTGCGTTGGCAGCCGCCAGTTGCTGGTAGCCCTGGATACCGCCGGCCATGTTCACGTAGGCTGCATTCTCGTAGAGCTTGTTGAGACGTTCCTCGTCGGCCTCCTTGATCGTGAGATTGAAGTTGCCGATTCGAATGATTTCAATGCCGTAGGGCTCCACGTGGGGACGCGTTGCGGTAATGACGTCGGAGCTGATCTCCTCGGTGTAGGCACCCGAGGTCACGTCGAGCAATGGCCATTTCTTCATGACGCAGAGCTCGGCGATTCGGTCGCGAATTGTTTTGAGGACCTGCTCCTTGAACCAGAACAGGAATTCTTCGTTTCCTGTTCTTCTCAAACCGATCAAGCCAATGACCAGTCGGGGGGGATCGATCACCCTGAAAGAGAACGTGCCATTGACCATCACCTCGATGGCGAGGCCCGACTGCGGATCTCGCAGCTTGCCAATCTTGCCACCGAACTTGACCCCTGGCATCTCTCTGGTGGTGACGAAAAATGCCTCGGCAATCCATAGATTGCCGCCCGTCCCCCAATCGACCAATTGGTTGAGGAACGGGATATTGGACGTCTCGCAAGTATGACGACCAGGAGGCAGTTGACCGACCAGCTTGCCGTCTCGGAAGAAGAGCACGACCTCGTCGGCCTCGACGGTGATCTGTGCTTTCATCGGGATGGTCGTGTCAGGGTGCTTGTAGACGACAAGGTCTTTGTCTTGGTCTGGCCTTGCAATCGCGAGCTCGCGGATGCCGCCCTTTACGAAATCGAGAATGCCCATGGCATGAGGATAGGGGAGCGTTCGGCAGCGCGCAAGCAAGTTGACAAGAACGTGTTTTTTCAAGCAACCGCGGGCTCGACACGGCGAGAACTACTATGAGCTTCCCATGCTCGGATTCATGAATATCGGTCAAGACTCTACGCGGCCGAAGGCCGCGCCGGCGCGGAGTCGCTTGGTTGCGGCCTGCGGGCCGCGCTGTGAGCGGATACCGAAGCCAATGGGCCGTACAGGTGACAGCGATGCGAACATGCTTGATTGGTGACGGGCAGACTGCGTGCTGCCAAGAAGACGTCAACCCCGCCCCCGAGCTACGTTCGACCGGACTACGTTCGACCGATCGCGAGACCGATCGCGAGACTTGGCGCGAGACTTGGCGCGAGACTTGGCGCGAGACCGGCCAAGATGCGGAACGAAAGGTCGGACAAGATGCCGGACGAAATGCCGAGCTGCGAAATGTCGGACGAGGGTCTTGCACGCAGTTGCGTGACGGGACTGCGCTCTCGTCGCTGGCAGGGCGTCTCCGTCAACTGCACAGAAGGGATTCAGGGGAGGACGTGTCGGTCCATCCACACCTGCCACGCGGTGGGCCGCTCGAGCTGCGCGCGGTCGACGAATACAAGCTACCCCAAAGGGTAGTCGAGCTACCGCTCGATTCTGGCCTCGATCGCCTGCTGGTCGGCCGCAGCGCAGGCGGAGTGCCGGAGGTGCGGCTGGCTTTGGGCGCAGGT
Organism: Pseudomonadota bacterium; assembly: GCA_043801535.1. GTDB lineage: Bacteria > Myxococcota_A > Polyangia > Haliangiales > SHYZ01 > JAZDLZ01. The sequence continues at coordinate 1,191 of JAZDLZ010000678.1, read as the reverse complement.
CCATTGGCAGGGGTAGAAGTAAAGCTGGCCTTGGTAGCTGGTAGTGTCGAGGCCACCCTTTGGGTCGCAAACGCGGCAGCACGGCGGATGGTCGAGCCAAAGCTCCAAGAGCTCGCCAGAGCTCTCGAGGATCGTGGAGTGCGGATCGTTGCCAGTGGCTGGCCAGCGGAACGCGATGGCAAGGGCCGGCATCAAAGGTGAAGCGATGGAGTCGTTTCCTTGGACGAGCACGCCATTTCTGCGACGGGCGCAGGCCAATGCCGCCCGAGCGGCAGCCGCCTGTTTGGTCTCCGAACAGCTCGACGATCGAGGTTCGAACGCAATCGAGAGAATCCTGGCACGGGCTCTTGGCGATCAGTCGATTCGCCTGGAGCTTTGCCCGGTGGAGGTCCTGCGAGCCAACGAGCTTGTCCTGCGGCTTGCCCGAAGAACGTGGACTGCCACGCGGATCCGGATGGCGGACGGTTCGATTTCGGTGCTTGTGATCGACGGCGCGCTGGCAGGCCGCTTTGCTGGAACGATGCTTGGCATCCCCTGCACGGAGGTGCCCGCGCCAAGACGGGCAACTCTCGCGGAGCAAGGGATGGTGATGTGTCTGGCTGCCACGGTGCTTGCTATCCGCGGGGCAAAGCAGTGCGAAGTCGAGGGAATGGCTGATGCAGTCGACGAGATCCTGAGCTCCTTCCCGGTCAGGCAATGGCTGGTGTCCCTGGAAGCGAGGTGCCAGATCGGCGGTGTCTGGGGTCGGGCAATCTGGCTGACGTCTGACTCCTACGCTTACCGAGCTGCCTCCCGCATACCAGCCGCGGCGATTTGGTCCGATCGAGCCAGGGAAATCATGGCTGGCATCATGGTGCGCGTCCCAGTGGTCGGGGGCGAGGCACATCTTCGGGTCGCAGACGTTGCAGGACTGGAGCCAGGCGACGTGGTGATCCTGGAAGGTGTCACCACTGCCGGCGGCGGCGCCTTTCCTCGGGAGGTTGCGCTCTGGCTGGGCGGGTCGTTTCCGGCGTCGGTTGCGGGAACCGAGCTCACGATTACTGGCGACTACGAGGCACAGCGCCGGGACACTGTCGAGGAAGGGACTGGTCGGTCCTTTCCTCGTTGTTTCTCGATCGACGAAAAGAGGCACCTCAGCATGAAGGCTCCCGACAGCTCACTGATGAAAGATTTGCCGGTCAGCTTGCCTTT
>JAZDLZ010000668.1:0-2255 GCA_043801535.1 Pseudomonadota bacterium | reverse complement strand
CTCCTGACTGGGCATCAAGGTACAGTCGCCGGCGTATCATTCGGGTCCGATGGCAGGACTGTCGCTTCGGCAAGCCACGATCGAGGCATCCGAATCTGGAACGTGGCTAGCGGCAGCAGCGAAGAGCTGCAGCCACGTCATGGCATCCAGGCATGGGATGTCGTCTTCGGATCGGACGGAAGAATCGTTGTCTCGGTCGGCGCTGACTGGAGGGTGCGGTTTTGGGATGCAAGCTCGCTCACGCCGAACGGAGAGCTCGCGGCGGAGTCAACATTGCGATGCGTCGCCGTCAGCCCGGACGGAACCCTGGTCGCTGCCGCCGCCCAAAATGGCTCGGTGTACGTCTGGGACAGGACACGCTCGCAGCTCGAGGCCGAGCTTCGCGGGCACGAAGGCGGAGCTGGGGGCGTCGCGTTCACTGCCGACGGACGCTCGATCATCTCTGGCGGAGCTGATGGTACGGTTCGACGCTGGGATCTCGCCACCAAGGCTGGCACGATTCTGGGTAGGCATGACGCTGCGGTCGGGCGACTGGCGGTCAGCTCCGACGGCAGACTCCTGGGCACTCCGAGCCTCGATGGCACTACCCGCATTTGGAGTCTCGCGACCGGAAAGACGACGGCCGTGCTGCGCGGCCACCGCAGAGGAGTCGTAGCAGCGCTTCGCTTCACCCCCGACGGCAAGCTCGCCGCCACCGCTAGCGCCGACAGCACCGTCCGCACCTGGGACGTTGCCACCGGCCATCCCTACTGGCGAGCGCCGCTGCTGCTGCGATCGCCGCCGCGGATCTTCACCCACCTCGGCTGGACCCATCTCGACCTCGAACAGGACGCCACCGGAAAGGATGCCGTTGGCGGGGAGGCAGCGCGAAACGAGACCCCGGGCGAGAAAGCAGCACGGAAGGAGAGCGCGGGGCAAGACACGCATGGCGACACACCGCCCACTGGCACTGGCGCTGGCGCTGGCGAGTCCTGGCGCCGGGTAGTGGCGGAGCAGGCCAGGATTGCCGTCCAGACTGCTGGCAGCGACCTGCTGTGCCTCCTCACCTACGACGACGAGCTTCAGCTCTGGAGCATGGCTGCCGGCCGGCTGCTAGCGAACGTGCCCTTGAACAGCCTGGCCGGCACCGCGCCCTCGGCACCCCCGGCGAGCGCACCCCAGCCTTCGAAGCCCGGGCCCGCCGCCGCGCCTGGAACGCCGCAGGAGGTGCCTCCCATGGCGCAGCTTGCCGCCACCAGAGACGGCTGCCTGGTTCTGGCCGAAGGTCGCGCGTTCCTCGTATCCGGTCCTTCCGGCGCTACCTCCGGCACTGTCCGCGAGCTCGCGAGCCAGGCGAGCGCCATTGCTTTCCAGGCAGGTCGCATTCTCGTCGCCACCGATGAGAACGTGTTGGTCTTCGACGAGAACGGCAACGAGCAGACCAGAATGAAGGTCGAGCAGGGTGCGACTGCCCTCGGGCTGGTCGGCGGTGGCCGACTGTTGGTGGTTGGCTACGACGCTGGCGACCTCGCGCTTCTGCCCATCGATCGAGGCACCACCAAGCCAGGCTTCACCTTCGAGGAGACGGAGCCGTTCGCCGTCGAGCGGATCAGCGAAGGTCCGCGCCAGACGCTGATCGTGGGCTATGCGAGCGGTCACCTTGGCATCTGGAGCTTGCAGACCGGCAAACGGCTGCGCCACTTCAAGCTGCACGGTCCGATCGTTCACCTGCTCGCCGACAGCGAATCCCGGCGCCTCTACGCTGCCACCGAGGTGGGCGACTACCGGGCAATCGACCTTGCCCCGCTCTACCAGGACTACTGCGAGCTCCTCGCCGATGTCTGGAGCAACGTCCCGATGGTGTGGCAGGACGGCATGCCCGCTCTCGTCTCGCCGCCGGCCGGCCACCGTTGCGCGGCAAAGGTCAGCGATGCTCGCTAGCTACTACGCCAACGGCAACGCCCACGGTGTCACACCGGCAGGCTATGCGATGGGTAGGCGGTTCAATTCGACATTCACTACCCTGCTGCCCCGACCGACCCGACCGTGTTGCGTTGCGCGCGCAGCGCTGCCAGCGCTTTCCGGATGACCTCCTCCTCGCTCGCATCGCCGCCGCCCACGTGGGCGCCTACCTGGGCCATTGCAGCGTCCACTGAGGGGCGGTGACCTCGAAACGAACCACCCGCCGTCTCAGACTGTCGTCGGGTCGGTCGCCTGGCCTGCTGCCGGGGGTGTGGCCGGAGACCATCTCCTCGATCTGGCGCACGGTCTTGCCG
>JAZDLZ010000172.1:0-7952 GCA_043801535.1 Pseudomonadota bacterium | reverse complement strand
CGAGTCGGACGCTGGCGCGAGTATCTGCAGCGCTCTCGTGAGTATTTCGAGGGTGAGTATGTCGATGGGAGACGAGTCGGTGAATGGAAGTACTACGATGCGTCACAAAGACTGCGAAGCCTCGAGCACTATGCTGATGGCCGACTCCACGGACAGATCACCTACTGGGATAAGAACGGAATCCTCTGCGGAACCTGCGCATTCGCCTATGGCTGGCGGCATGGCGAGTGTGTCGACTACCACCGGCCCGGGGTGCTGGCCAGCAAAGAGACGCGCCGGTATGGCAACCGCGAAGGCCTGGTCACCGAGTGGTACGAAAACGGCCAGAAAAAGAAGGAGACCACCTTTCGATTCGGCTTCCTTGACGGGCCGCACACCGAATGGGACCGAAGCGGAAAGGTGACCTTCCACAAGATACAAACGCCGCCACCGAAGAAGTGAGCACACACGGACTTGTGCCGCACCGTCGAGTCTTCAACGCTGGCGCACGACCCGCCACGGGGACGCCAGGTGCCAAGGCTGATGCGCAAGGTCAGGCAAGGAATGGGGCAACGAGCCAGTACACCTATGATGCGCTGGGCAGGCTTGCCAAGATGATTGAACCTGGTGATAGCGAAGACCTGCCGACCGCAGCCTATCAATACCATCTTGCCGCGCCCATTTCGTACGTGCGCACCGAGCAGCGCGAGCGCAGCGGCGAGGCTGGGACGATCGTGACGTATGCCTACGTCGACGGACTGGCGAGGAAGCGAGGCAGCCATGCCGAGGCGCCTCTTGGCAAGTGGGCGGTGTCTGGCTTGGCTGTCTACGGTGCACGTGGCCTGGTGAGGTTCGCCGAGAACCCGTCGTTTGCAGCCAGCGCCGACTGGCGGCCAGCAGACGAGTCGCAGGCCGGCATCACCAGCCAACACGATGCTCTCGGCCGCGTGCTGGTCGAGCGCGAGGTAGATGGTGCAGAGCGGCGCTGGCAATACCAGCCGTTTTTGAAGCGGATCTACGACGAGAATGACACCGACCCGGCATCGCCGCACTTCGATACCCCGACCACCGAGGAAAGCGATGGGCTTGGCCGCGTACGGGTTCAGACGGTGCGCGATGGCTCCCGCGAGGTGCCTACTCGCTACTACTACGATGCACTCGGCAACGCCATCGGAGTGCTCGATGCAGCCGGCCACCAGCGCGAATACGTTTTCGACGGCCGGTCACGGTTGGTGGCGGTTTCCGATCCGAATGCCGGCACCTGGAGTCTCGGCTATGACGACGCCAACGGGATCATCGAACGTACCGACGGAGCAAGCAATATCTCCCGGCTCGAGCTCGATCGGCTCGGCCGACAGGTCGCGGAGTGGCACGCACTGGCAGGACAGACGGAAACGCTGGCAACTCGCTGGTACTACGACCGACCGAGCAGCGAGCACGAGGAGCTGCAATACACCGCTGGCCGGGTATCGTGGTTTTCGGACCAGGCTGGATCGCTGTACCTTGGCTACGACAGTCGAGGCCGATGCACGGATCGCCTGCGCAGATGGAAGGACGGCAAGGAACACTACACCTGGACCGAGTACGACGCTGGCGGCCGGCCGCTACGCCGTGGTTTCCCCGACGGAACGTTTTTCGAGTACAGCTACGACGCTCGCGGCTTGCTGGCCAGCGTTGGTGGGCTAGTCATCGCCACCGAGTGGACGGCTTGGAGCACCATTGCCTCGACTACCTTCGGCAACGGAACAAAGGATCGCCGGGAGTATGACGACCGACTGCGGCTAGCGCGCATGCAGGCCATGGCTTCCGACGGTCGTGCTCTCCGCGATCTCGCCTTCGAGCGCGACGCCGCGTCCCTCGTGACTGCGGCGGTGGACGGCCGAACCGATGTGGCCGACGAGTTATCCCTCGGCGTGCGCTATCGCTATGACGACCGCTATCGCCTGGTCGAGGCGACCGACCAGATTGCTACCACCACCTGGACCTACGACGACGTGGCAAAGATCCTCTCGGTGACTTCGGGACACAAGGCTTCCCATTTGAACGTGACGAACCGCTACGGCGAGAACGGCGCAGGGCCGGATCAGCTCACCTCGTTCGGTAGCGAGCGACTGCAATATGATGCGGCCGGCCGGCTTGTATTGGATGGCAGCCGCGTACTTTCCTGGGATGCCAAGAGCCGGCTAGCACACATCGAGCGCGGTGGCGGTAGCGCCGACTACGTCTACGCTCACGACGACTCGCGGGCAGAGAAGGTGGAACGCATTGGCGGCAAGACCCACCGGACCCGCTACATCGACGTGGACGTCGAGGAGCGCGACGGTAAGCTGATTCGCTACCTGGTGCTGGGCGGCCAGCGAGTAGTGCGACTGGACAACTACACGCCGCCGCCTGTCACGGCGAGCCGCAAACCATCCCGCTCCGGCATCCTTCTCGGCGCGCTCGCCATGGTCGCGCTCGCGGGCTTTGCCCGGCGCCGGCAACGCCGAAGCATGCTGGTACCGGCGCTCTGGAAAACTGCTCCTGGAGTCTTCCTGGTTCTGTTCTGCACGACGTGCGGACATGGTGGTGGTGGCGGCGGCGGCGGTGGTGGCCTCGCTCACGATGGCACCGCCATCAGCTCTTGGCCTGAGAATGCCGTCCTTCTGCTCGCCGATCACATTGGCAGTACGGTGGCAATCGCCGACGCCAAGAGCAAGCTTGTTGCCGAAACTGCCTACCATCCCTACGGAGTCATCCGAGCAAGCCGTGGCAATGCCGACCAGCCGTACGGCTACGCAGCCCAAGAACGAGACACAGTGAGCGACCTCCAGGCATTCGGCGCTCGCGGCTATCGTCAGGACACCGCTACGTTCCTGTCCGTCGATCCCGAAAGATTGCTCGGCCCAGCGTCGGGGAAAAACACCGGAACGCAGCTCTATGCCTACACCTACGCCCGCGGCAATCCGGTGCTGTTCAAGGATGCCACTGGCAAGTGGGACGAGCTGACTCACGGCGCTGTCTTGTACCATCTCGCAGTTGCCGCCGGTTTTACCGAGAGTGATGCCGCTGATCTTGCGCTCGGTTCGGCGTCGGTTGATCACAATCCGGCGACACAGCCAGTCAACGCCCGCAATATCGCAAACGGGAACACGTACGACTATCACTTCACCCAGATCGCCGCCCCATTGAGAAACCAAATCCGGGAACAACTCGCGCGTGGGAAAAACGCCGACATGAGGACCATTGGACGAGCGATGCATACCCTGCGTGATATCTGGCCACACGGCCAGGGTCTTCACATCTTCCCCGTTGGCCACGGCTTCTACAAGACCGAGGCGGGCGAATGGAGCACAATCTGGAACAACAAGACTGATCGTCCATACCAAAACCCCAATGAATTCAGACGTCAAATGCGATACCAGTTTCTTGGTCTGATAGAGATGGCACGCATCAAGTATCCGGGCAGAGAGAGCAAGACGGACCGCGAAGCGGCCAGTAGGATTATCGAAATGGCTGCGACTGCTCGCACCAAGAACGACGTAGATACTATTCTTCGCCTAGAGCCCAACGACGAGACCTTCTCGTACTACGACATTGTTCAACTCGAGTCCGGCGGAACACAGCACCCGGGAACCCCGGACTCGTGGTCCACAAAGGACATCGACGTCTGGACTGGATCGCCCGATTGACCGGCAACAACAGCAGTCATCCATAGTCTGCTGCTCGAAACCGGACGAGCATTTGGAGAGCAGGAATACGATGACCAGAAAAAAGGCCGCCGCCGCTGTGCTACTGCTTGCGCTATCGTCGTGCAACGCACATTCGCCGAATATCACCAAACCAGAACTGCCCGCCCGAAACGAGCAGGAATCACCCACCAAGAATGTTGGGGAATCCGTCGAGAACGGCGAGCGCATCGAGAATAGTGCGATGGCGACTGTGTTTGCGGCGCCATGGTTTCGAGTGGACTTCGTGCGTCCGGTCGTGGTCTTGCCGCACGTCTTGGAGGTTCCAGAAAAGTCCACCAATGCTTCGGTCCTGATCAACGGCGAGTGGCAGGTGGTCGCCTCTTCTCGGGAACAGATGGTCGTTTGGAAGCTAGCAGATGAGCGGTCGGTACTGATGGACTATGGTTTCCAGGACAGACAGACCACGGAAGGCCATCGACATCGGTACCTCTATCGCCAAGGAGAAGAGCGTCCAGTCCAGCTCCCCTGTGCTGGCCAGATGGCCGTTTCGAATGACGGGACGAGAATCGTCTGTCTTGCAATCACTGGTGGCACCGTGGCGTTGAGGATCCTGTCAGCAACCGACGGTAGGATCGTCAGCGATGAGCGGGCGGTGATGGCAGGAGTTGTGCCAGCCAAGCTCTCAGAGCACTGGATGCTGGCAGGATTCGACCAACCGGGTGATCCAGTGGTGTGCCTTCGCAGTGGCAAAGGCCGCTGTCTGCTGGTCAAATCTGCCAATGGGGCGCTCGTACGTCTTGCGGAGGCTAGCCTGGCCAAAGCGAATGAACCTTGGCCGCGATACTATGTCGACGAACCGGTCACTGTCTCCCCGAATCTAGTGTTACTACCGGCGCGTAAACACCTCACCGCGCCAGTTGACCCGAAGCAGTCACGTGACGAGTAGCAGCAGAGGACATCGGCCCGCCAGCCGGAAAAGGAGCCAGCACATGAGCCGTCTCTCGCTTCTGTTTTTTTTGGTGTGCGTCTCGTTTCTTCCGTCTGCCCTTCTCACGACGCCGTCGACCCTGGCCGGTGCGAGGAAGGGCTCGACGACGGCAGCGGCGCCAAGAGTCGAAGGCCTGGAGTGGGTTCCATTCCCGGCAGGAATGTTCCAGATGGGCTCCGACAAGCACTCTGCCCATGAGAAATCCGCTCGCAAGGTGCACGTCAGCGCCTTTTCAATGCTCAAGACCGAAGTGACAGTGGCCCAGTACCAGGCGTGCGAGGAGGCAGGACACTGCTCCGGGGTGGGATTCACAACAGGGTGCAGCACCAGGCTCCCGGAAGAGTTCAATCATCCGTTGAACTGCACGGAATGGGAACAGGCGCGGTCATTCTGCGAGTGGATTGGCGGACGGCTGCCAACGGAAGCAGAATGGGAGTACGCAGCCAGAGGCGGCGCAGACGGCGGGGATCGAGAATTCCCGTGGGGAAACGAGGAGCCGACGTGCGAACGAGTCGTCATGAACCTCGACGGCGACCATCCTGGATGCGGGAAGAAGACAACTTGGCCGGTCTGTTCGAAGCCAGCCGGGAACACTCCGCAGGGTCTCTGCGATATGGCCGGAAACGCCGCCGAGTGGGTGGCCGACTGGTATCAGAGCGACTACTATGAGAGCTGTGCAAAAGGCTGCAACAACCCACGCGGACCGGAGACCGGGGAGTGGCGCGTGGTGCGGGGAGGCTCCTTCGTCGACCTGTACCCCGACATGCTTCGTACGACGTTCCGCGGCCTGTTCCCTCCGAAATGGAAGCGTGGCCAAAACGGCTATCCAGGATTTCGCTGTGTCAAGACCCCATAGCGGCGCTGCGTCCCCGACGAAAAAAAGGACAATTCGACACTTTTGTGAAGGTCGACTGGTCACAGCAGCCGCAATAGCGCTGCTGTTGCTCGCGGCGTCCGCCTGCGGAACACGGAAGACCGTTATGGTCGAGCCGTGGTTCCGGGTGGAATTCGTGAAGCCGTCCATTGTCTTTCCGCACATGTTGGAAGTGCCGCAAAAAACGACGATCGCGTCGATCTTCATCGACGGCGAGTGGCAGAGAATCGCGTCATCCAGGGAAGGCATCTCAGTGAGGAAATTGGCAGGAGGCCAGTCAGTGCTAGTGTACCTGGATTTCTGGGCCGCCGCTGAAGAAGGCCACTTCGTTGGCGAACAGGTATTTCACGCTGGGCAGGTGCATTCCACCCGATTGCCCTGCGTCGGTTCGACCAGTGTTTCGAACGATGGCTCAAGGATCGCTTGCCTTCACTACAGTGCCGGCAATCTTGTTCTGAGACTATTGACCCCCGACGGAGCAGTAGTCAGCGACGATCGTGCGATCGTGGCCGGAGTAGTGCCGATCAAATGTGACCCGAGACACGACATAGCCACTGTCGTTGGATTCACTCGAGAGGGGAGCCCGGTGATCTGCTTCGATTGCCTGGATTCCTGCCTGCTGGCAGAAATCCAGAGCGGAAAGCTAGTCCCACTGACAATGGCCCAAATGTCATGCAGAGCTTTCTTTGGACACGGCTTTAGGGCAGGCCAATCCCTCAAGAAGGGTGACATAGAAGTGCTGTCAACGCGAAACTCAGTGAGTGACGAGTAGCGAGCAAAGGAAGAAACGGAACAGGGAGCTGCCGATGAACCGATGCTTGATCTCCCTATTGGTTGGCTCAAGCCTTGCGACGATCCTTTTCTCTTGTGCTTCCGCACAAAACCAAACGCTCTGGGGTGAGCAAGAGACTGATCGTGACTACTATTCGGGGGCGTCGCGGCAAGGAGGACTCATGGTCATAGCGCACGACGAGAATCGGCAGCTATTGCAGGGACTCGTGTTCATGAACGAAGGCTCCCAGCCATTCGGCGGCCGGATTCCAGGAGAGCTGATGATCCTGGACGTGGGAAAGCACACCGTGGTGGTAGTTGGCGCAAATGGAGGGAGAGTTCGAATTGACGTCGAAATTCGGGCAGGCGAGATCACAGACCTGTCAGTGACGATAGCTCCGGCAGCAACCGGGCGAAAAAGTAGAGCCGGTAGAGCATCAGCGGCGACAGCCAACGCAAAAGGGCTGGCATGGATTCCGTTGCCTGAGGGAACGTTCCAGATGGGATCGAACAGGCATGCCGACCACGAGAAGCCAGCGCACACTGTACACGTGAGCGCATTCGCGATGCTGAGAACCGAGGTTACGGTGGCCCAGTATGAGGAATGCATGAACGCGGGGCGCTGCTCACACGCTAGTGTTTCGGTATCTTGCAACAGAGGGCGCAGTGATCGAGCGAATCATCCAATGAATTGCATCAATTGGGATCAAGCGCAGACCTTCTGCGAGTGGGTTGGTGGCTGGCTCCCGACAGAGGCAGAATGGGAGTACGCAGCGAAAGGTGGCGAAGATGGCGGGGACCGGGACTATCCGTGGGGGAATGAGGAGCCAACCTGCGAACGGGCGGTGATGCGCGTTTTCGACAACGGAAACATCTGTGGGATTGGAAGCAGCGCCGGGTGTGGTAAATGCACTACCTGGCCAGTATGCTCGAAGCCAGCCGGGAACACGCCACAAGGTCTTTGCGACATGGCGGGCAACGCCGCAGAGTGGGTGGCCGACTGGTACCGGGGGGACTACTACGCGCGTTGCGTCGGAGACTGCGGCGATCCAGATGGTCCGACCACTGGAGATTGGCGGGTGGCACGCGGCGGCAGCTTCGATGATTTCTATCCCGACATGCTACGTACCACTTCTCGTGGCGCGTGTCTTCCATTGATCCGCGAGCCAAGCGCGATCCTCGGCTTCCGCTGTGCCAAGGAGCTCTGATAGGTGGAGAGGATGGGACACACCGTGAAAGTCAAAGGGTCGCGGACGGTTCGGGGTCGAAGTGAGGGGATCCCTCGGTAGCGCATCCGCAGTTGGTCCAACCTGGCGCCGGGCTCGCCCTCGGGGTGCGGCTCGACGCGATCCGCCCTGACAAGATCCCACAGTGCAGCCCCCCAGCCGGTCATCGACGCCTCGTGGCCTTGGCGCGGCACGGCATCTCCGCGCGCGCCTCGAGCCTTAGGAGGCTGGTCGAAACTATCTTGCCAAGATGGGACACGAGGCGCGCGACGGGCAAGGCGCGAGGAGGGCGCATACTCTCTGTATGTAGCGGGGGGGCCCCGTCGAGGTCAATGGCATTCGCTTTGTCGCTACCAAAAAGTCGCCACAAACGGCCCCGATGGAGTCCGGCCAAGTCATTGAACATTTTTGCAGCGGCACCGTAGATGAAATCGGTGCTTGAC
>JAZDLZ010000594.1:0-2124 GCA_043801535.1 Pseudomonadota bacterium | reverse complement strand
GGACGAGCGGTGTCCGGATTCCGGCCACTATTCCCCTCGTTCGGACACCGGACGCTCGCCTTCGGACACCACAGCCCGGCAATCAGCCAGCTATCCCCCTGAAATTCCGCGAAACTCCGCAGAGCAGTGGCCGGCACAAGGACTGCTTGTCTCGACGAATCATGCCGTCACTCCTTCACGAAGCGTTCATCATGCTCATTCGCGAACGACCAGCGCTCGCCGCCGATTTCCTGCGCGACGTGTTCGGAGTTGCCATCCCCCAACACTGCTCGGCCAGTCTCGAGCACGCCGACTTCACCCAGATAGTCCCCGTCGAGTATCGCGCCGACGTCACCGTCGTGCTCGTCAACGGGACGACACCGGTCTTCGGCATCGTCGTCGAGGTTCAGCTATCACGGGACCCTGTCAAACCGTGGGTCTGGCCGCTCTACGTGACCGACCTGCGCGCCCGCCGCCGTTGCAAGGCTTGCTTGCTGGTCACCACCCACGACGAGAAGGTGGCGGATTGGGCGCGCGCTCGCATCGAAGTCGGACCGGACTCGCACATTACCCCGAAGGTGCTCGGGCCCCGGGCGGTGCCCGTTGTCACCGACAACGAACGAGCGCGCGCGAAGCCCGAGCTCGCCGTGCTATCCGCGATCGCCCACGGCAAAGGAAAGAACGGACTGGCAATCGCCAGCGCTGCCATCGCCGCGGTCGTCGGTCTCGACAGCGATCGGGCCGCCCTGTACACTGATATTATTTTCGACGCAGTTGGCGAGGCAGCACGCCTTGCACTGGAGGGCGAAGCAATGAACACTCTTCCGAAGCTAAAGAGACCCGAGCTCGCGCGCCGGATCGTGGAGGGGTTCCGAAAGCGCCAGAAAGACATGAAGACGGAACGGGAAGCAGGCCGAGAAGCAGGCCGGGTGGAAGGCCGGGTAGAAGGCCGAGTGGAAGGCCGGGCGGAGGCTCTACTCGCCGTGCTTTCGGCCCGACAGATCCCGGTCGGCGAGGCGCAGCGCGCCGAGATTCTCGACTGTCGAAACGACCATCTCCTCGACACTTGGATCCGCCGCGCCGCCTTCGCAGCCTCTGTGGACGAGCTACTGGCCAAGGAATAGCGGACTGGCGATGGTCCTGCCAAGATACTCGGGGGTCCCGGACTGCGTTGTTCCCTGCACGGTTCCAACCGGCACAGATGCCGTCACCAGACAGCAATCGCAAGAGAGGCGGCGAGCCGTTTCCGCGGAAACGTCAGGCAGATGGCTCTGGTTCGGCGGACGTCGCGGTCAGGAATGGGGGGTCGTACCAGGGCGTGGGCACCAGTGTGTCCCTGACGGGTCTGAATGGTACGACTGGATCTGCGAACCGTCTCAAGCTGGTTCGCGCCGGCAATGTCTTCACTCTCCACGTGAATAGAACGAGCGTGCTCTCCTTCACCGAGACCACCTTCGGCGGCGCAGTGAAACTCGGACTCGCGGTGTACGGCACAGCTGGCCTCCGCCGAACACTGTCACACGACCCAGGCCACAGGCCACGCCAGGCATGCCGGCAGAATGCCGATTGCGACTGGGCAGATGGCAGGCCAGGGACAACTACCACCATTCGGTCGACGTCTGCAAAGTCTAGCAGACGCATGCTGGCTCCAGCACCATCGCGCTGGCGTCTATCCTTTCAGTCTACTCGTTCGGGAGCGTAACGCTCTGCCAGGGATCACTGGCGGCTGGCCTGCGCGTTGGGCGGCGCTGCGGCGGTCGAATCATCCGCTCGCTCGGGGACGCGGGCGGCGCCGGAGACTGTCGAGACGGCGGAGCGGGTGGAGGAGATGGTGTAACGGCGTCGAGCCTGGCGGTTGTTGCAGTCGCAGTCGCAGTCGCTGCCGCCGCCGCCGCAGCCGCCGCGGCTGCCGCGGCTGCCGAGACCGCCGAGCTCGCGTCGCCAGCGGGAGCAATCGTCGATGCTGCCGCCGGTCGAGCTGTTCGCTCCGTCGCTGGTCGGGGTCTCGAGCCGGAGTTGCCGCCGAGGAGCAGGTAGGCACCAACGCCGATCGCGACAATGGCTGCCCCGATCGTTGCCACCATCCGCCGTGCCCGCCGCGAGAGTCCATGGATGGACAGCCTTGGCAGCACTGCTTCACCTACG
>JAZDLZ010000577.1:0-2023 GCA_043801535.1 Pseudomonadota bacterium | reverse complement strand
GCCAGCCGGCGAAGTCGGTGGTAGCGAATCATGCCTGTGGCTGAATGGCGGGATAGTGCAGGAGCCGATCGGTTTGTGGCTTCGGCTGCCCGAGCAGCCGATTGTTGGCATGGCTCAAGGTTGCCAGCCAGTAGGCAGCCCATTGCTAATAACATCGGCGCACGGGAACGTCATCGATACGCTGGACGGCAAGCCGGCTTTCACAGCGTTTTCCGAGAGAGCTGGTCCGTTGCTGGGCGACTTGCGTCGGGCATCGCAGGCGGTCTTTCTGGCGGTGCCTACTGCTGCTGCTGCCGCTGCCGCCGGAGATCGGGGGGATGATGAGACTGCTTGGGACAATGGCGAGTACTACATTCGTGGAGTCTTGGCGCTCGAGCCAAGCAAGGGCGCAATTGCGGCCTCCGAGCCGCTCGCCGAAGGCACGAGGATTCGCTTTGCCATTCGTAGTAGCTACTGGGCTCGACAGAGTCTCCGAACGCTCGTCGAGAGAGTGCGCTGCCAGCTCCGAGGAAAGACACCGCGGCTCGGCCTCTATTTCTGTTGTTCGGGGAGAGGGCACGCCCTTTTTGGCGTGGACAATCACGACATCGCCTTCATTCAGCACGGCCTTGGACACTTTCCCCTCGCCGGAGTTTTCGCCGGAGGCGAGCTTGGACCACTGGCAGGCAGGACTCGCCTGAACCTCTTCTCCGGCGTACTGGCAGTCGTTCCCTAGACTCTAGTCCAGGCTGCGGCGCGAGCCGCGCCAAACCCAAACAAGACATGCTATTGTTTCATAGTCCAGTAGGCTAGTGACCGATTCTGGGGCTGCCAATCATTCGACCTATGCGCACTGCGATTATTTCCCTGATTGTAGCGACTCTCGCCCTCTGTACCGAGGTGCCGGCGGCGCGCGCGGACGGTGTGCGCGACGAGGCCGACCTCCACTGGGACATCGGCAAGGAACGCTACCGGCTCGGCGATTTCGTTGGCGCGCTCGAGCACTTCTTGGCGTCCAACCGTCTTTCTCCCAATCCGAACGCAATGATCATGATTGGCCGCAGCTACGAGCGGCTGCGGCGATATCCGGACGCGTATCGCTATTACACGGATTCCCTTGGTGTCGGAACGAACGAAGTCCTTCGCGAAGAGGTCGCTCGGGCACTCGAGGGACTCCGCAACAAGGTAACGGCCATCAGCATCGAGACTGATCCGCCGGGTGCGTCGATCTACGTCGATCGACAGAACCTGGGCTCGTGGGGTGTGTCGCCGCGCACGATCGCGCTCCAGCCGGGCTCCTACCGCGTGTTCGTCGAGCTGGCTGGCCACAGGTCGGCCGAAGCCCAGGTCGAGGCACAGCTAGGGGCTACCATTCCTCTCACCTTCAAGCTCGAGCGTATCGTTGGGCATGTACACGTCGAAAGCGAAACGGGCGCTGCCGTACGCGTAGACGACGAAACCAGCCAGCGTTGCCACACGCCCTGCGACGTCGAGCTGGCGCCTGGTGTTCACGAGCTCGCCATCGAGCACGACAGCTATCGTCCAGTACGCCAGCAGGTAACCGTTACTGCCGGCACGACGGTTCGGGTCCACGTGCCGCTAGTCGTAAGGACGGGTTCCATGGTGGTCAGTACCGAGGAGGACGGAGCACTGGTCGAAATCGAGGGGAAGCCAGCCGGATTCACTCCGGTGGTCGTGTCGGTGCCGGTTGGCCGGCGTTCGGTGTCTATTCGGAGCCCCGGTCACGTACCGGTGGAGCGCGAGGTGGTGGTGGATGCAGAAAACCGTACGTCGCTCGAGGGTATTTGGCTGCCCGGTATCAACGAGGTCGAGGCGGCGTCTCGATCGGCCGAAAACGTCGAGGACGCGCCTGCGTCGGTGACGATCATTTCGCCGCTCGAGCTGCGTGCCTTCGCGTTCCCGACGCTTGCCGAGGCCCTTCGCGGCGTACGCGGAATCGCCCTTACCCACGACAGTATCTATTCGTCGGCTTCGATCCGTGGACTTGGCCAACCCAACGACTATGGCAACCGACTCCTCGTCC
>JAZDLZ010000561.1:0-2794 GCA_043801535.1 Pseudomonadota bacterium | reverse complement strand
GATCCTGCTCCGAGCGCAGTCCCGACCCCACGACGATGGCCGTCGCTGTGCCTGCGTTGGCCCATGGCGCATTCCTCCTGCCACATGAACGTCCCGGCGACGAACGTAGGTGGCCGCACAATCATGGACGATCACACCCGGGGAGCGAGAGGAGGTAGACAAGTGTCTCTGCGTTTCTCGAGTTGTGCGCGGGTGACTTGTTTTGCGGCGGGCGCTAAGCGAGAGCGACTCGATTTCTCCCCCCTGCCTTGGCGCGATACAGCGCAGCATCTGCCGCTCGGATGAGGGTCTCGGAATCATTCGCGTCGCCGGGGAAGGTGGCCACGCCAATCGAGGCGGTGATTCGCCCCTTCGGCTGGCACTCGGCATTCGGGAGCTCGGTTGCCGCGATTTTTTCGACGAGCCGCGTGGCGACTTGCGCCGCCACCAGCTTGGAGGTGTCGACCAACACCACCGAGAACTCTTCACCTCCGTAGCGAGCGCATATGTCGTTCGCTCGCCGGCCGTCGGCGAGAAGCTGCGCTACTCGTCGCAGGACTTCGTCACCGGCCTGGTGCCCGTTGTGGTCGTTGTAGTTCTTGAAGTGATCGACGTCGACCATCAGCAGTGCCAGCGGCAAGCCGTTTCTGGTGCTCCTCTCCGCCTCCAACACCAATCGCTCCTGGAAATGACGATGGTTGCACAAACCGGTGAGCCCGTCCGTCACTGCCAGCTGCGCCAGCCTGGCATTGGCTGCCGCCAGCTCACGGGTTCATTCTCCGACTCTGTCCTCGAGAATCTGGTTCATTCGCTCGAGCTCCTCGTTTCGGATGTTCAGGTCAGCCACTAGCCGTCGGTTCTGACGATCCAGACAGAACTGGCGGAGCAGGTTGTCCACCGCCAACCAGAGGTCCGGCTCGTCCCACGGCTTGGGCAGATAGTAATTCAAGCCAGCCCGATTGATCGCGTTGACCACCGCGTCGAGACCTGCCTGCCCGGTCAACAGTATCTTGGTGGTGCCCGGAGAGCGAGTGTTCACCTCCTCGAGAAGCTCGACGCCCTTCATGCCGGGCATGATCTGGTCGGCGATGATCACTGCGAGCTCTTCCTTTTCCTTGACGAGGTCGTCCACCAATTCGAGCGCGTCCTTGGCGGATTGGGCCACGTGAATCTCGCACTGACCGCCAAAACGGCCGCGAAGCTGCTGGCGCAAGGCGGTGAGAATGCCTTCCTCGTCGTCAACGCAAAGGATGTGCTCTCTAGCGCTCGGTGCCATCCTGCAACTCCTTGTTCGTGCTCACACTCGCACTCACACTCGCACTCGCACTCGGGCTCGGGCTCGCACCTGCCGCCGCATCAGCCGGTCCTTCGACTGGCAGGGATACGGCAAAACACGTCCGCCCGGGCACCGAGCTCACCGTGACTTCGCCAGCGTGCTTGGAAACGATCTTTCGCACTACTCCGAGACCCAGGCCGGCACCCTCGCCCTTCGGCTTGGTGGTGAAGAAAGGCTCGAAGATGCGAGGAAGGACTTCGGGCGGAATCCCCGGTCCGTTGTCTACGATGCGAACCACAACCAACTTCTCTCCCGGCTCAGGGGGCGAGGTTTCGATGACGACTTCCCCTCTCCCGCCGAGAGCCTGTACGGCGTTGTGGATCAAGTTCGTCCAGACCTGATTCAACTCGTCAACGTACACCGGCACTCGTGGCAGCACACCAAACTGGCGAACGATGCTGATGCCATACTTGATCTGGTGATGGAGAATCACCAGGGTGTTCTCGATGCCTTCGTGAATGTCGGCCAACTCGAGCTTCGCCTGGTCGAGATGCGAATAGCTCTTGAGCGCCCCGACAATTCGCTGGATTTGTTTGATGGCAGTGCCAATTGCCCAGGCGTTACGGTGGAGACAGACGTGCTCCTGTAGATAGCCGACCAGTGTGATTGCCGATCCTCGCGGGCAAGCAGCAAAGAGAGACAATAGCTCGCCGAGAGCTTCCTCACCGACTCCAAGCTCGGCAAGGATGCGCGCGCATTCCTCGCAGCCGTCAAGGCCCGCTGCCGCCATCCTGGCAGACAAGTCCCTGGACTGACGCCGAACCGTCGCCGGAGACACCACTCTCTGGCCGGCAACTTGCGGGGCAAGCTCCTCGACGGCGACTAGCAGGTCGGTGCGTAGCTGGTCGTCGAGCTCGAGCTGACCGATCTCGCGCGCGCTGCGCGAAAGCCGTCTCACGTTCTGGGCAAGCGCATCGACCGACCCTCTGATCGCCGCCGAAGGACTGTTGATCTCGTGGGCAATGCCGGCGACCAAGGCTCCCAGCCCAGCCATCCTTTCCGACAGGACGAGTTGAGCCTGAGTCTCGCAGAGCTCGGCGATGGTGCGCTCGAGCTCGACGTTGGCGGTGGTCAGCTCGCGCGTTCGCTGCTCGACCTTGGCCTCGAGCTCTTCGCTGAATGCTCTGACCTCTTCGTAGAGGCGGGCGTTCTCGATGGCTGCCGCGGCTTGACCGGCGAAGGTTCCCACCAGGCTCTCTTCGGCGTCGCTGAAGACCGGCATTCCGGCACCCCTTCCGACAATGAGAACCCCGATAACGTGCCCTTTCCGGTCTAACGGGATACCGAGCAACGCTCCCGACACCTGGGCTTCCCGCGCCACCTCGCTCCAGCGCGGATCGGTCTCGACGCAGTCGATACGCAAGGAAACCTTGGTGGCGCAGACTTCGGCAGCGATTCCCTCGAACTTTTCGGAATCGGGTGCTCCGGCGCTCTCGACCCGGGCTCCCATACGGGCAGCCGCTATCCTCAGCCTCGTCC
>JAZDLZ010000537.1:0-2802 GCA_043801535.1 Pseudomonadota bacterium | reverse complement strand
CGACGAGGTTGAAACCGATCGAGTGCTCGGCGAGTTGATGGGCAAGGACGCCAGCGCGCGGTTCCGTTTCATCATGGAGCGAGCCTTGGAAGCGGACGAGCTGGATTTCTGATCGAATGAGTCGCCAGGACGCCAGGATGCCAGGATCGCCAGGGAAGAACCCGACAAGGGGAGCCGGGAAGACTTGATCGGCAACCATTGATGACGACTTGGGCATCGGTGATGGAGCGAGACTCGGTGCTGGCAGCAGGCAGCATGGTCGACGAGTTTCGGGTGGTGCGGCTGGTCGGTCAGGGCGGGATGGGCCAGGTGTACCTGGCGCGGGACACCAAGCTGGGACGCAAGGTTGCCCTCAAGCTGATTCGCCAGCGCATTCTGAAGGACCAGGATGCCGTGTCCCGGTTCATGCGCGAGGCGCAGCTCACTGCTAGCCTGAATCATCCGAACATCGTGACGGTGTACAGGGTGGGTGAGCACCGGAAGAGGCACTATCTGGCGCTGGAGTTTCTGGAAGGCGAGGATCTGCGCCAGCGACTGCACGATGAACGGCCGGGCGTCAAGGAGGCGATGCGTATTTGCCTGGCGGTCGCGCAGGCTTTGGCCGAAGCTCACCGCCACAAGATTCTGCACCGCGATCTGAAACCGGAGAACGTGCTTCTGGCCAAGGATGGCGGGGTGCGAGTGCTCGATCTTGGACTGGCCACCGTGTTCGCCGAAATCGACAACGACGCGGCCGGCGCCGAAGACTGCGGCTCCTCGCAGAAAGCCTCGCTCTGCGGGACGATTTCGTATTTTGCACCCGAGTGTTGGCTTGGTAAGGAAATCGGCGAGGGTGCCGACGTGTGGGCGCTCGGATTGATTCTGGCAGAGCTCGTCACTGGCCAGCATCCCTATCGAGGACTCTCCGGTTTGTCGCTCAAGCGCCAAGTCGTTGCTGCCGAGCCAGTGCCGCTGGCGGCTCCTGGGCTCGAGGCAACGCCCGAGCTTTTGGAGTTGGTTGCCAGTTGTCTCGCCAAGGATCCTGCAACTCGGCCGCCGGCATTGGTGGTGGCCAAGCGGCTGGAAGAGATGCTTGTCAAGGGCGGTGGTCGCCAGCGGTCGACCGAGGAGAGCCCCTTTCGCGGGCTGTTCTCGTTCGGCGAACGGCACGCCGAGCTGTTTTTTGGCCGGGACGCCGAGGTTGCGGCGTTCTTGGAGAGGCTACGCGAACAGCCGGTCTTGGCGGTGGTGGGACCGTCTGGCTCGGGCAAGAGCTCGTTCGTGCAGGCAGGGGTGGTGCCTCGCCTGCGCGAGCAAGGATCGTGGGTAGTGCTGACAGTGCGGCCGGGCAACGATCCGTTTGCGGCGCTGGCAGCACGCCTGGAAGGTGGGGAGAGCGCGCGGAAGATACGATCGGTGCACCCCAGCGAGGCAGCGTCGAGTCTCCATTGCCTGCTGGCAGAGCGACCCGAGGTGACACTGGAAGAGGCGTTGCTGCGGCTGGACGGCAATCTGACGCTGCGACTCCACGATTCGCCCCACCGGCTCAATGTGTTGCTCGGCGAGCTGGCCGAGCAGCGACACAGCAAGGTACTGCTGCTGGTGGATCAGATCGAGGAGGCGTACACGCTGGTGACAGACGAGCGAGTCCGCGCTCGGTTCTTGCGGGCGGTTTGCGGCGCAGCCGATGATGCCAGTGGTTCGGTTCGGGTGGTGTTGACGGTACGCGACGATTTCCTCGGTCGATTGGCGGAGAGCGGCGAGCTCGAGGCTGCGCTGCGGCAGGTGACCGTGCTGCGCCGGCCCGGGCCAGAGGCGTTGCGGGAGATCCTGGAAAAGCCGATCGAGACGACGGGGTACCGGTACGAGGACGACGGGCTCGTCGAAGAAATGATCCAGTCGGTACGGGAAGAGCCAGCCTGCTTGCCGCTATTGCAGTTTGCCGGCCAAGTGCTGTGGGAGCGACGAGATCGGGATCGTCGGATCATCGGGCGGCAGGCCTACGAGGCGATTGGGCGGATAACCGGTGTCCTGGCCGAGCACGCCGACGGAGTGCTGGCCAGCCTACCGCCGGCGCAGCTCGTGGACGCGCGCGAGTTGCTGTTGCGGCTGGTGACGGCCGAGGGCACCCGTCGAGTGGTACCGGTGGCAAGGGTCCTGGATGGGCTTGGACCTGGCGCTGTCGAGGTGCTCGGTCGTCTGGTAGAGGCGCGCCTGGTAACCACGCGGCGAGGTATTCGACACGGCGAGGGTGATGCAGTTCTGGAGCTCGTGCACGAATCGCTCGTCCATAGCTGGGGGCGACTGGCGCGCTGGCTCGAGGAGAGCCGCGAAGACGTGGCACTGGTTGCCGAAATCACCCAGGCGGCGGAGCTGTGGGAGAAGCGCGGCTGCCGCCAGGAGGAGGTGTGGCAGGGAGAGGCGCTACACGACGCCCGGAGCAAGGTGACGCGGCTCGGCACCGCCGTTCCGGATCTGGTCGTCCGGTTTCTGGAAGCGGGGAGCAAGAAGGAGCAGAGCGCCCAGCGACGCAGGAAGGCTCTCCTCTCCGTCGTGATTGTCCTGTTGGCGGCAATCGCCGTCGCGGCGGTGTTCGTGGCCCAGCTGACTATCCGGCAGCGAGAACGGGCCGAAGAGCTCCGGGCACGGGCCGAGCAGCGCGAGGCCGAAGCCCAGCGCGAAGGCGCCAATGCCGCCCTGCTGCGCGGCGACCTCCTCGAGGCGCGAGCGAAGCTGCGCGGTTCGCTCGAGACAGGTGATTCGACCAGGGGGAGGGTGCTGTGGGGGCAGCTCAGAGATGAGCCATTGGTGTGGAGCAAGAAG
>JAZDLZ010000533.1:0-3809 GCA_043801535.1 Pseudomonadota bacterium | reverse complement strand
CCCACTACAGCGACCATCTCGCCGGCATGAAGAGTCAGATCGATCCCACGCAGGATCGCCAATCGTCTGCCTCCGTGGACAAAATCCTTGGTCAGACCGTAAACGAGCACTTCAGCGCCCCGCCGAGGGGTAGTGGCTAGATTCATCGCAAGGCACATGTTCTGCGAAAGTGAGGGACGTTATCCGTCCGCCATGGGGCTGTCAACGCGTTGAGACCGATAATCCTGGCCGTTGGTTGCTCCTGCTATTCGATTTGACCAACATCCCTCAATCCCTCGACGGGCTTCAGCCGGGCGGCCATGTATGATGGATAGACCGTCGCCACGAACGATAGCGCCAGCCCTGCCAAGGCAATGGCAGCGATTGCCATGGGGTCGGATGCTATTGGAAGTCGGTCGATGTAGTACACCCTTGGATCGAGAGGCAGTCCAAATCGGCCCAATGCCCAGCAAGTGCCAATACCTACCACCAATCCAAAAGACGTTCCGAGAGCTCCGACGTACAGTCCCTCGAACATGAAGACTCTCATTACCCCACCGTTGGTGGCACCCATGCTCTTCATGATGGCGATCTCGCGGCTCTTCTCGACAACGACCATGATCAGGTTGGACACGATCGAAAACGATGCCACCAGGATGATGATGGTCAGAACCAAGAACATGGCGATCTTCTCGAGCTTGAGGGCTGAGAATAGACTCCGGTTGAGCTCCTTCCAGTCCTGGACGCGATAACTCCCATAGCGAGCGAGGCGCTCGCCGATCGCATCGACGAGCTGAGTGGTCCGCTCGCTGTCGAAGGCCTTGATCTCGATGCCAGTGACCTCGTTCTCCAGCGCAAGGAACCGCTGCAGAGCGGGAACAGCGACGTAGACGTACCTGGTGTCGTACTCGTACATTCCGGTGAAGAAAACGCCCGCAACTCGGAATCGTCGGGTGCGGGGCACCTGTCCCATAGGTGTGTCCTGCCCGAGCGGGGATATGATCTGCACTTCGCCGCCAATATAGAGGTGGAGAGATCTCGCGAGCTCACGGCCAACCAGCACTCCGTCGAGAGCATCGTTCGTCCGGTTCTGGCTGAGCGCTCGACCCTCCAGCGTCTCGCCAGAAAAATCGATGGGCTCATCACCGTCGTCATCTTCGCGGTCATCTTCGGCAGCACCACCATCGCTGCCGCGACCGGCGTCGTCGCCCTCGCCGCCGCTGTCATCGCCGGTGCCGATACCGTGATGGCCGCCGCCGCCGATCGGAAGGCCCTCCCCTGATGGGCTCTGCTTCTCCCTGGTCGCCGCGCCAGGCGAGATTGGCCAAAGGTCGACCAACCGCGAGCCTTCTTCGAGATTCTTCTCCAGATCGGTAACCCTGCCCGCGGTCCCGGGGTCGATGCCCTTGATGATGGCACTACTGTAGTTCGAGTTGGCGGCAACCACGACCTCACTGGAAACGTAAGCGGAATGGGCAACTACTCCCGGGACTCGGTCGAGCTCGTGCTCGATATCCTGCCATTCCGTGAACGGACCTTCTTCCTTGGTCACGAGCAGATGAGCATTCGAGCCAAGGATTTTCCGCCGGAGGTCTTCCTCGAAGCCGTTCATGACCGACAGCACAATCACTAGCGCAGCAGTGCCGAGAAACACCCCGAAGGCCGAGATGGTGGTGAAAACCGACTGGACTGCCCGCAGGCAGCCAAAAACCAGGAGCAGAACCGCAACGGCGAGCACACACACCCCGAGAAGCATGTAGACTCGTTTCCAACTGACGGCGCCAGCCAAGGCCGCCAAGGGATCGAGATCGGGAGTGCGAATCCCGAGGTAGAACATCGACGCTGCGCAGATTGCGAGAACCAGACCGATCCCGAGAGTGATCAATCCCGACCGACCGCCGCGAGCACGAAGATAGCGCCAGGCCACGAACCATTCGAATCCCTTCAGCCGCGACCACCAATGCGACCGTTCACGAGTCAGACAACCTGGTGAGCGTCGAGACGACATCTCCAAGGCCTACTCGGGTCGCATCAAGGGGAACAGTATTACGTCACGGATAGACGGCTGTCCGGTGAGAAGCATGGCCAAACGATCGATGCCGATTCCTTCGCCAGCGGTCGGGGGCATTCCGTACTCCAACGCCCGGCAGTAGTCTTCGTCGTAGTCCATCGTCTCTTCGGCTCCGCGCTCGCGAGCACGAAGCTGGGCAAGAAAGCGCGACCGCTGATCTTCCGGATCGTTGAGCTCGCTGAAGGCGTTGGCTACCTCGAGCCCGGCGATGATGAGCTCGAAACGGTCGCAGAAAGCCGGGTCCGAATCCTTTCGGCGTGCGAGCGGCGAGACCGCCAAGGGGAAGTCGGTCACGAACGTCGGGGCGACGATGTTTCCTTCGACGCACGTTTCGTAGATCGCCCATCCGAGCTGTCCAGCCCTGATCCGCTGCTCGGCGTCCAGACTCATTACTCGCTCGACTTCGTCGCTGGCGACACCGACCTCTCGCGCCACCTTGGCGGCAAAGATCGGATCCTCGAAGACTGCCGCGCTCTTGCCAGCGATTTCGCACACCGCGTCCCGCACCGAGACCCGCGCAAACGGCGGTTGGAGATCGATCGACTGGTCTCCGACGTTGATGCGCGTTCCACCTGTCACCTCCCGTACCAGCGCAACCAGCAACTCTTCGGTGAGCCGCATCAAATCGACGTGGGTGGCATAGGCCATGTAGAACTCCAGCATCGTGAATTCGGGGTTGTGATGCCGCGATAGCCCCTCGTTTCTGAAGTTCCGCCCGATTTCGTAGACGCGCTCGAATCCGCCGACAATCAGCCGTTTGAGGTATAGCTCGGGAGCAATCCGGAGGTAGAGGTCGAGATCGAGCGCGTTGTGGTGGGTGGAGAACGGCTTGGCTGCCGCGCCACCGATAGTGCGGTGCATCATCGGCGTCTCTACCTCGAGGAAACCACGTTCGTCGAGAAAGTGCCTGATGCCGCGCACGATCGTCGAACGCTTGACGAAGATCTCCTTCACCTCGGGGTTGGCGATCATGTCGAGATACCGGAACCGGTATCGTTGCTCCACGTCGGTCAGGCCGTGCCACTTTTCTGGCAACGGACGGAGCGACTTGGTGAGGATGCGAAAACTCTTCACGAGCAGCGACAGCTCGCCCTTCTGAGTCCAGAAGACGAGACCGTCCGCTCCCACGATATCGCCCACATCCAGCTCCGACACGACCCGCGCGTAGTCGGCCGTATGCTCGACATTGAGGTAGAGTTGGAGCTCACCGGTGGCATCGCGTAACGGCGCAAAGGTGGTCTTGCCGAAACCGCGTTTCCCCACAACCCGCCCGGCGACTCGGTAGGTCTGGGCATCCACCGGGGTGAGGTGGGGAAAAGACTTGTCCGGCTTGGTCCCGGCATAGCCCTGCCTGATCGCGGCGAGGCTGGTATCAGGAGCCCAATCATTGGCATAGGGATTGGCGCCCTCGTCCCGCATTGCGCTCGCCTTCTTCTTGCGCTCGGCAATCATGCGATCGAGATACTCGAGGTCGTGGGATACATCGTCAGGCATGGCTCGACACTCTAGCAGTGCTACCGCCCGACGTCGACATCTCGGCGCGGCCCCTAAAACGGCGACAGTGACCACGAACGCAGCGCGGCTTCGCCGCGCGGAGCGAGTCGCGGCGCTGCACCAATTGGGGTGTGTCCCGGAGAGTCGACGGCGATTGCTCGATCGACGGTGGCCAACCGATTGATTTGATCCGGGATTCCGGCCGCCTATTCAGGTGCGAGCCGTACCGGGGGGGCTGTTCCAGTTCCTGGTTCCTTGTCCCTAG
>JAZDLZ010000532.1:0-5482 GCA_043801535.1 Pseudomonadota bacterium | reverse complement strand
CTAGGGACAAGGAACCAGGAACTGGAACAGCCCCCCCGGTACGGCTCGCACCTGAATAGGCGGCCGGAATCCCGGATCAAATCAATCGGTTGGCCACCGTCGATCGAGCAATCGCCGTCGACTCTCCGGGACACACCCGACAATGCGCCCGAAAAGGACAGTCAGCCTCGGATGGCACGCTCCCTCGCTTTTGAGGGCGTACCAGCAAGCGCAGTAGTCAGTATCATCGAAGGTCCGCCAGGGACCTTGGTCGCGGGCTATGCCAACGGTTTCCTCGGCATATGGAATCTAGAGAACGGCACTCTGCTCGACTCGGCCAAGCTCCACGGTCCAGTTGTGCACCTGCTCCTTGATCGAAGGGCAGCTGCGAGCCCTCGAAGCTCTTCCGCAAGGAACAACCCCCTGATCGAGCGCGAGCGCGAGCGCGACGCCGCTGGCAAGCTGTACGCGGTGACCGAGCTCGGCGACTACTTCGTCTGGGATCTTGACGCCTTCTACCAGGAATACTGCGAGCTGCTTGGCAACGTCTGGAGCCAGGTGCCAGTTGTCTGGCAGGCGGGATTGCCGGTCGTCTCGTTGCCTCCTGCCTGGCACAAGTGTGCGGCCAAGAACTACAAGTAGAACTACAAGTAGAACTAGAACATCGAACGATGTTCTAGACGGTAGCGAAACCGCCGTCGGGGATGTCGAGCGCGCTGCTGTCCTCGGACTGGAGCGCCTTGGCCTTGGCCACGACTCCGGGGAGAACATTGCGAACGAAGTAGCAGGCAGCGTGTTTCTTGCCGGCATAGAAAGCCCGATCCGGATGATCCTCCGCAAGCGCTGCCGCAGCCTCGCCGGCAATCCGGGCAGCGTCGAGAAGAAGCCAGCCCACGGTCGTCTCGGCCATCATTTCGAGGAACCGGTTCGCCGCAAGCGGCACCAGCGCCATCTTCCCCGACTGCGACCAGGTGAAGAGCTGCATTGCTGCGCCGCCCAGAGCCTCTGATGCCTTGCCCAATGCCTGTACGTCTTTACCAAGCTCCTGGTGGCCCGCGTTCGTCGCAACGAACGCCGAGATGTCGGCGAGCAGGTCGCGGAAGCTCTTGCTGCCTTCCTGCGGCAGCTTGCGCCCCACCAGATCCATTGCCTGGATGTGATTCGTGCCCTCGTAGATCGAAAAGACCTTGCTGTCCCGGCAGCACTGCTCCACCGGATAGTCGCGCGTGTAGCCGACGCCTCCCAGCACCTGGATTGCGGTCTCGCACACCCTGAATGCCTGATCCGACGAATAGCTCTTGGCAATCGGGACAAAGAGCTCCACCTGTCCGCTGTGGTAGCGGGCTTTCCCCTCGTCCACGCCCGCGCAGGATGCTGCCCGATCCTGGTGCGCTGCCAGCCGATAGACCAGCGCCCTGATTCCCTCGACGCGCGCCTTCATGTCGATCAGCATGCGGCGCACGTCCGGGTGCTCGATGATCGCAACCCTCGGAGCCTGCGGATCGCGGAAGCGAGAGAAGCTCGGTCCCTGTTTGCGCTCCCGCGCGTACTGGAGCGCATTCAGGTAGGCGCTCGATGCCACCCCGAGCCCCTGAATCGCGACTCCAATCCGGGCGTTGTTCAT
Organism: Pseudomonadota bacterium; assembly: GCA_043801535.1. GTDB lineage: Bacteria > Myxococcota_A > Polyangia > Haliangiales > SHYZ01 > JAZDLZ01. The sequence goes on along the minus strand of JAZDLZ010000532.1, from coordinate 3,879 downwards.
CAACCTGAACATTTGGCTCATACCGGCGTTCTCCGAGGTACCGACGAGCTCGCCCACGCATCCGTCGTTTTCTCCGAAGGCGAGCATGCACGTCGACGAACCGTGAATGCCCATCTTGTGTTCGAGGGCGGTCACGGTAACGTCGTTGGGCTCGCCAACCTGACCGTCGATCCCGATTCGTAGCTTGGGCACGACGAACAGCGACAATCCCTTGGTTCCCGCCGGTGCGCCCTCGACGCGGGCCAGCACCAGGTGGACGATGTTGTCGACCAGATCGTGATCTCCCACCGAGATGAAGCTCTTGGTGCCGCGAATCGAGTATGTTCCGCCGGGAAGACGACGGGCCGAGGTGCTCACCGAGCCGACGTCGGAGCCGGCGTTGGGCTCGGTAAGGCACATCGTGCCGCCCCACTTTCCGTCGAGCATCCTGGCAAGGTAGCGCTGTTTCTGGGTTTCCGTTCCGAATGCCGCGACGACTTCCGCCGCTCCGATGGTCAGACCGGAGTACATGCTGAGCGAAGCATTCGAGCCGTATAGCATCTCCTCGACCAATATGCTCAGCATCCGGGGTGCGCCCTGGCCGCCGTGCTCTTCGGCGATGCCGATGCGATTCCACCCCGCCTCATTGAGCTTCAGCCAGGCTTCCTTGAAGCCTGGCGGCGTCACAACCTGGCCAGCGTCGAGCCGGCAGCCATGGGAATCGCCGACAGCGTTGAGTGGGCCGGTGACCTCGGTCGCGAAACGTTCGATTTCGGCGAGCACCAACTCGACTTCCTCACGACCCCAACTGGAGAACGGCGCTTTCCCCAACAGCTCACCGAGGCGAAGCTGCTCGAAGAGGAGAAAACGGAATTCACGGGAATCGGCTCTAAAGCGGTTGTTCGATTTGATCACTGGTCACCTCGAGGGCTTCTGGTATTCGTTCTGCAACATTTCGCGGGATTCCCAACAAGAGACGAGTGTTTTCTTCGTAGATCTTGCGCAGCACGGGCTCCTCCAGCTCGATTCCGTCGATCGTCCACCTGCCCTGAATGGGAGTCGGGTGGGGGAACGCGAGGTCGCTGGTCTCGAAGTACCGCCATGTCGCGGCGTAGAAGTGATCGATGTCGGCTGCAGTCGGAGGCGATACGCCGCTCGATCCCAACATGGTCTCCTCCAGCGTGGAGCCAACACCCAGATCGGTCCCGAAGAGAATACGTCCCGCGAAGCGGACGAAAAAGGCGTGCATCTTGGCGGCCGGATGACGGCCGAATTCGGGGATGCGGGCAGCAGTATCGATGTGGAGATTCGGATAGCGATCGAGCAGAGTCGCGACTCGATCCGGATACTCGGCGGCGTTGCCAAAGTGCACCGAGACGAATTTCGTTCCCGGATGACGGGCGATGCGCCGTTCGAGCGCCGCGAAGATCTCCTCCCACTGCGGCACTGGCCGGCCGTAGAAGGACCACTGCGGGTGAACGGACAGCTCGTCGATTCTCTCGTTGTCCGGAGTCGGCGGGGAAAAGAACGCGACCGGGTCGCCGCTGTGGATCGCCACCGGCATGCCGAGCCGGCCAGCGGTATCGAAGACCACGTCGAGCTCCGGCGCGTCTACAGCAATGAGTCTTCGTGTCCAATCTCCGAATGCGAGACCAAGTCCTTTGTCGATCTTCAGACCTCGGGCACCTAGCCGTTTGGCCAACTCGAGAGAGGCTGCCATTCTTGCTCCATATCCTGGGCCAAGGAATGGCTGGCGCCAGTCGAGAGTGGCAAAGACGTAGATCCGATCCGGGTGCAGCGACGCCGCGGCCAGTTGCTCCTCCAGCCCTCCGCCGGGAAACCCGCCGGAGAAATTGACAATAGCCTTGATTCCCTGGCGATCGAGTATCTCGATCAAACGGGGGATCGACCTCGGACCGAAATGGGCGTGAGCGTCGATTTTTTCGATTGGTGGGAGCTGCTGGGAGTTGCTCTTGCTACCAGCCGGCTGCTGCCGCTGCTGCCGCTGCTGCTGTTGTTGTTGTTCTTGGCGCGGACGACTGCAGGCACCGCACGACAGTGACAGCAGTGCCGGCAGCATCAGTGTCGCACCGAGCAGGACGATAACTACAGGCCTGTTTGCCATGGTCCATCCTCACCCAAACTGCCGGAAAATGGTAAGGTTTGGTGTCTTGACTTCTCCATCCAACAGCGATCTCGAGCTCGCATTCTACGAGAAATTTCTCTTTTCCACTGGCCTGGAGCCATATCCCATCCAGGAACAGGCGTTCGCCCGCATCTTCGCCGGGGAGAGCCTGCTCGTCACGGTGCCCACCGGCACCGGCAAGACGTTGATGGCCAAGGCGGCGATCTTTCGTGCTCTCGGTCTTGGCCAGAAGGCGGTCTACACTACTCCCCTGCGTGCGCTCACCGAGGAGAAGTTCCGTGAGCTGCGAGCCGATTTCGGCGAAGAGCAGGTTGGCTTCGCAACTGGCGACTACAAGATCAACCAACAGGCGCCAGTGCAGGTCGTGGTTGCCGAAATCCTGTGGAACTGGATTTTCGGCAGTCGGCAGAGCCGACCAGCGGACATCGTCATCATGGACGAGGGGCACTATTTCAACGACCCCGAACGTGGCTACGTCTGGGAACAGTCGATAATCGGTCTCGATCCGCGAACCCAGGTCGTCATCCTTTCCGCGACCGTGGGCGAGCCCGAGAAATTCTGCCAGTGGGTGTATACCACGCGGCGCGTGCCCTTGACCCTGCTCAAGACGACCGAACGAAAAGTCCCGTTGTTCCACGTCTACCGCGAGAATTATCTCATCGAGGTCGTGCGCGAGTTGTTCGAGAGCGGCGAGTATCCGGTGATCGTCTTTGTCTTCGGCCGCGAGCACTGCTTCGAGGCTGCCCGTCTCATCAAAAGCTGTCGGCGATTCACCACCGACGAGGAGCGGGCACGGATTGCCGAGCTTGCCGATCCGGTGCTCGCCGTCCGCGGGGTCGCGCTCGAGCTCAAACCCTTTTTGCTGCACGGTATCGGAATCCACCATGCCGGTATCTTGCCTCGCTACAAACGCCTGGTCGAAGAGCTCACCCTCGAAAAACTGATCAAGTTCGTGGTGAGCACCGAGACGATCTCCGCTGGAATCAATCTTCCGGCCAAACGAGTGGTTTTTCCGGCGCTGAAGAAGGTAATCAAGGGCAAACCACGGCTGTTGTTCTCGGCGGAGTATCACCAGATGGCGGGACGCGCTGGTCGACCCCAGTTCGACACCGAGGGGATTGCCATTTCCTTGGCACCCGAGGAGGTCGTTCAAGACTTCCGCAAGGAGCTGAGAGACGTCCAGCGAGCGCGCATTTCGCTCGACGAAGAGCGGATTCGCAAGACCGTCTATGCCCGTCTCCGCGGTGCTGCCCAGAGGAACGGCGACGTGATCTGGGACAAAGAGGCCTACGACCGGCTGATCAAGGGAAGCCCGGCAGCATTGACGAGCCAGACTCGGGTTACCGCCGAACAGATCCTGGCGATCGGGCTTCCCGATTTGCAGCCGGAAGCCCCGTGCAGCGGTGAGCGCGCCGACGCATCTGGCGACGCATCTGGCGACGCATCTGGCAACGCATCTGGCGATGGCAGCGCTGGAGTCGGCACCAGTGCCGGTACTGCTGCCAGCGCAACCAAGCTGCCTGTCTATATGGATCTGAACATCCGCACGGTTATCGAGAATCTGTTGGTCGACGATCGTGCCAAACAGGAAGCGCATCGGCTGGTAAAGCAGATCACCGACAACCTGATGGCGCTCGGCGTGATCGACGAGCACGGACGCCAGGTTGCCGGCAAGATCATCGGCCAGCTCCGTGGCATCGACGGGACATTTGTGTATTACTGTCTGATGAACCGCGATCTCTCCTACGAAGAGA
>JAZDLZ010000531.1:0-12507 GCA_043801535.1 Pseudomonadota bacterium | reverse complement strand
CCTCACCGATGCTTTCATACTCGTCCCTCTCCTTGTTGACCCAATTGCAGAGACAATGGCCAGCACTTCCCATCATTGGCTGGCGAAGACACACCAATCCGCTGGCAGGCACAGCAACTGCTGGCACACCTCGAGACGCTCAATCTGTTTGTGGGTTCACCGCCAGCGCCGGCGCGAACCATACCAATGCCTGGTTGCGTTGCGGCAGCGCCTGGTTGGACTACCCCAGGAACCCATCCCTTAGGCTACGTCGTTGCTCTCGTCGTCGTTGCCGTCTCTATCGTCCGCCTTGGCTACGTCTTTTCCTCCTACGGCTTTCTCTCGTCGGCGGACGTTCAAGCAAACAAGCGCTTGGCATCCTACGATTGGCCCCCCCCCCCATTTCAAGTGTTTTCTTTCGCCGAGTTTGACCAGTCCCTTATTTTGCGACGGCGACTTAGCGGCACCGGTGCGTGTCAGGCACCGGTCGCACCACCGGCAGCCCCCCTTCCCATAGCACTGGAACGCTCTGCCACACGCGACCGAGGAGACTGCAGTAACTCTCCTCGAAGACAGTAAGGTCGAGCACGACCGAGTCGCCAACGGCGGTCGCCGCGTAGAGCCTGCCGTGCTTCATGACCAGGTGCTCGACGGATCCGTGCATCTTGATCGACTCGAGCTGGGCACCGTTTCTGGGATCCCAGATCCCAAGAACGCCGTTTTCATAGCCGGCAATCAGGGTACCGGTTGGTCCTTCGAGGATTCGGCTCACCTTGCTTGCCGGCACTCCCTCGAAGGAGAATCGAGGCTTCTCGCGGCCAGGGCGAACGCGCAACAACTCGAGCTGTCCCTCCCTGAATCCCACGATCCACCATTCGCCGAGGCGAGCGATAGAGGTGACGCCCGGGCCAACCGACAGGGAATCTATCCTTGTTCCCGCCGTGTCGAAGACACCGACTCGCGAGTCGGTGACCGCCAGTATCTCGCCGCGATCCCAGGCAATCGCGTTGACAGTCGCAGCGGTACCAGCGGTACCGGCGGTGCTGGCATCGGCACCTGCGTTGACTGTGGCAGCGCCGGTAGCAATGCCGAGGACTCTTGTCTCCCCGGAACGTCCAAACAGCAGCGCTTCTCCATTCGTCCTGACCGCGCAGCCACCGGGTACTGCCACTACTTGCTCGATGCCTGCCAAGCTCCTTCCGAACAGCAGCCTGTCGGAATCCAGATCCCACAGCTCGATACGGCTATTGCTCGTCTGCAGACACAGCAGGCTGCCGTCTTCCGATTCGGAACCCAAAACAGCGCGTTCTTCGACTGCCTGCCTCCACGCAGGGCTCCTGTCTTCGACAGGGGCAGCAGGAGGCTCGGACTCTAGCCGGCGCCAGCCAAGGTGGGTGTAGATCTCGACTGCGGACGAGAGAAGGACCGGACCGCGCCACTTTGGCATGCCAGTGATCGCGTCACCTGGAACGACGGTTGCTCCATTGGATGCTGCTGCTGCGACGACGGATTTCCCGTCTGGGCTGTAGCGGTGATGAATGCCGAGTGCCAGTCCACCGGGAAGGTCGGATTCCTTTCCGGTGGCGTAGTCCCAGAGCCTGGCAGCCTCACCTGAGGCGATCAGGTGCTTTCCGTCGGGACTGAAGGTCACGAAGATGACCGCGCCCGGATGGCGAAGTACGCGGGAATTGCCCCGAAGATCCCAGATTCGAATAATGCCATCCACGCTGCCCGACGCCAGCGCATTGCCGGCGGGATGGAAGGCGACTCCCCGGACTGGAGCCACATGGCCGGCGAGCACCTTCCACTCGCGACCCGACGACACCTCCCACAGCCGCACGGTACGATCGTCACCGACGGAGGCGAGCAGCTTGCCGTCCGGGCTGAATTCTGCCGTCCATGCCGTGCTGTCATGTCCAGCGAGCACCCGCCGTTCGACACCGGTGGCGACGTCCCACAGCCGCACGGTGCGATCGTCGCTGGCCGAGGCGAGCGTCTTTCCGTCGGGGCTGAACCTCACGCTGTACACTCGACCGGAATGCCGAGAAAGCACCGCCTGGAGCGCGCCAGTGCTGGCGCTCCACACTCGGACGGTGTTGTCCAGGCTCGCGGAGGCGAGCAGCTTGCCGTCGGGATCGAACGCCACCTGGGCCACCGATGCGCCGTGACCGGCCAGCACGAGCTTCTCCGCACCGGTAGTGGCGTCCCAGAGCCGGACAGTCAGATCGTCACTCGTCGATGCCAGCATGCTTCCGTCGGGACTGAAGACCGCGCTCTGAATGGCACTGGCGTGACCAGCAGGAGCTCGTCTCGGTATCGCCGTAGTCGTCCGCCACAGCCGAATCTTCCAATCCTCGCTGCCAGTCGCCAGGAAACCGCCGCTCCCGTCAAAGTCCCAGCCCCTGACGTCCTTGGTCGTACCGACGGTAACGTGCTCGCCAATCCCAGAATCGACGTCCCAGACCTCGACAGCACTGGCAGTTGGCATGGAGGCTAGCATTCTTCCATCTGGGCTTGGGCCAACTTGGCGAGCCCACCTGGATACGATCCTCTGCTGTCTTCCGGTGGCCACGTCCCAGAGCCTCACAGTTCGATCGTCGCTCGCTGTAGCCAGCAATCTGCCGTCGGTGCTGAAAGCCGTGCTCCGAATCACGTCGGTGTGTCCTGCAAGAGCTCGGACAAACGAGCCAGTGGCTACCTCCCAGATGCGCACGGTGGCATCCTTGCTTCCGGAAGCGAGCAGCTTTCCGTCGGGGCTGAAGCTGACGCTACTCACCAGGCCAGTGTGTCCGGACATTACGACGGTGCTGGCGCCCGAGGAAGTGTCCCACAGCCGTACAGTGCGATCGAGACTTCCAGAGGCAAGGAGGCTACCGTCGGGACTGTAGACCACCGGATAGACGCGAGCGCCGTGGCCTTTGAAGACCCGCTGCTGCCCGGTACCGAGATCCCACACCATGACGTCACCGAAGAACGATCCGGCAGCCACGCTCCGCTCGTCCGGCGAAAACGCCACCGACATCATGATACCCGGCACGCCGCGCAGCACCCGCGGGATCGCCGTCTTCACGTCCAGCAAATAGACCGAGCTGTCGTGACAGGCTGCCGCGAGCGTGTGTCCGTCCGGCGAAAAAGTCACCGCGTTCACTGCCCCGCTCGCATCCCTGCTCCACACTTGCGGCTCTCGGTCGAGCCCCCACCACAGGGCACGCCCGCGCAGCGAGTCCTGGGTCTCGAGCGAGCCGCGGAGCTGCGCCCGCGCCTCGAGGAAGTCGGCGCGCAGCATGGCAGCCCGCGCTCCCTGCCGCTGGGCCTCGGCGCGCTGCGCTTCCGCTCGCCGCCACTCGGTCTCGGCGCGAATCTTCTGCACCCGAGTCTCGTGCTCTTTGAGCACGAAGAACAGAGCAACCGCCGCCAGCGCTGCGATTACGGCGGAAACCACCAGCTGCTTGCGCCGCTGCTTCCGGCGCTCGCGCCGCGCTGCCGCCGCCAAGAACTCCACCACCAGCTCGGAGACGCGCACTGCGCAGCTCTCCAGCATCCGTTCGGCCTCGAAGAGCGCCCTTCCCTGCCACAGCTCCTCTTCTCGCCTTCCCCTTCTCTGCCACAGCTCGGCTGCCTGCCCGATCTCCGCCAGAAAAGACAGCTCTTCCCTGCTCTCGTCGATCCACCGGGCGAGCCTTCCCCAACTGCGGATGAGCGATTCGTGGACCAGCTCGAGCATCGCCTCGCCCTTCTCCTCGCCGTGACTCTTCCTCGTCGTAATGAGCCGCGCCAGAGTCAGACGAGTGAGCACCTCCGCGGCGGCCGGTCCCAATCCGTCCAGCGCTGCCGCCGTCGAGACTGCCTTGCGCGTGCCCTCGGCGGTGACCAGCCGCAAGAAAAGATCGCGAGCCAGCCGGACCTGGGAAGGCGACAGACCACCGAGGACTCCATCGGCATGCTCGGCCAAGGCTCCAGCGACTCCCCCCATCGCTTCGTAGGCCGTCCGACAGAGGAGCCGCTTGTTTCGATCGCGCCGATCCCAGAGCATCTGGCTGGCGAACTGCAGGAGCGGCAGGCAGGCAGGCTCTTCGCGTACCGAGGAAATCATTTCCTCGACGAGATCCGGATCCTCGTAGGAATAGCCAACTGCTTCCAGTGGTCTCTCCAGGATCTCGCGCAACGCTTCCAGCCCCGGGCTGCGCAACACCGTGACGCGACAAAAGGCAGCTCGGACCTCGCCACCTTCCGCCACCCGGCCAAGGAAGTCGTCGCGGATGGTCACCACAACTCGCACCGGGCTGGAGGCGTCGTCGGCAGCCGAGCAGATCGCTGCCATGAAGCTCTGCCTGACGTCGTCGCTGGCAACCATGGTATAGAGCTCTTCGAGCTGGTCGACGAGCAGCAGGATCTTGCAGTTCTCCAGCTCCGCCAATTGGTGAAGTCGGACATTCAGGAGTCGTGGCGATGCCCGAAGCTGCTGCTCCAGCGGCGTCTCGTCGGCAGCAAGCGAGCCAGCGTCGATCGTGCGCAGCTTGACCGAAGTGACGTCGTATTCGTCCCAGCTCCGGCTACTCGGCCCGAGGTCGGCCGTGAGTATCTGGGACTCGATGCCTTGGGACTGGGCAACGGCACCACTGGTGAAAAGCGCAGCCATCGAGGAGAATGGTGCCGTACCAGGACGAAGCTGCAGCACTTTCCAAGAACCCTGTTCGCGAAGCCTCGGAACCACCCCTGCCTGGACAAACGAGCTCTTGCCCGCCCCCGACGGTCCGACCACCGGCAGCACTGGTTGGTCGCGCATGCTCTCGAGAAAAGCCGCAATCTCGGCGTCGCGGCCAAAGAAGAAATCGCTGTGCCGCTCGGCAAAAGGAAACAGTCCGCGAAAGGGGCTGTGCTCCCCAGATCGCTGTCGCTTCGTCTGGGTGAGCATCGCTTCGAGCTGTTCTGCCACCTCGCAGGCCGACGGTCTGCCAGCGGGATTCTTCTCCAGGCAGCGGGCGATCAGCTCGGGCAGCTCGCCTGGCACGTCCTGGGAACCCAGGAGTGGTGGCACTGGCTCGACGTCGACCACCTGATGGCGAAGCGCATCCAGCGAGGTCTCCCTGTATGGCCGCCGTCCACCAACGAGCTCGTGCAGCATTATTCCCAATGCCCAGACATCGGCGGCCGCGGTGCTCTCCTCACCGAGCCAGCGCTCTGGTGGCACGTAGGCGGGTGTTCCGTAGAGGGTACGGGCGTCGGTGGTGCACAGATCGACCACCGTCGGCACCTCCGCCACCGCGCACGCCTCCTCGGAAGAAAGCACTCTCCAGCTTGCGCGCATCACCTTCGCCAGGCCGAAGTCGAGAACTCGCAGCCGGCCGTCCTTCGGCATCAGGACGTTCTCGGGCTTGAGGTCACGGTGAAGGATCCTGTTCTCGTGGGCCTCGGCCAATGCCCTCGCGACGGTCATCCCGATGCGCATCGACTCGCGCACGCCCGGTCGCTCTTGCTCCAAGCGCTGTCGCAGCGTCTCGCCCTCGAGGTACTCGAGCGCCAGATACGGATGCCCGTCGTGCTGGCCGACCGCGTAGACGCTCACCACGTTCGGGTGACTGAGGCTTGCAGTCACTCTCGCCTCGTGAAGGAAACGCGCCGTCGCCGCCTCCGAATCCATGGTCTCGGAGCGAATCATCTTGAGGGCGACCCTCCGTCCTAGCATCGTGTCTCGGGCCAGGTAGACTTCGCCCATTCCGCCGCGTCCGACCAGCCGCACGACCTTGAAATGGTCCACCATGCTGTCCGGGGAGAGTAGGTTTTCGCCGGGAACCATTTCTCTTTCGGGCCTCCGTACCTCACTCCCTGGCGGGCGGGATCCCGGCCGAGAGCAGTAGTGATACTACCCGAAGAAGTGATAAGAATTGAATCCAAACCCCGTCGAGGTCTCCTCGACCAACCTCCCGGAGGAAATCATGATTGCTCGCGAAACTTTCCCTACTGGCGTACTCCAATGCAACTGTACGGTTCTGGGGGACTCTGCCAGCAAGGATGCGGTCGTCATCGACCCGGGCGGCGGAGCCGCAACCATCGCCAGGATTGTCTCTCACCACGATTGGAACGTGCGGGCAATTCTACTCACGCACGGCCACTTCGACCATCTCCTTGGCGTTGCCGCGGTCAAGGCCGCCCACGGAGGGACAATCTGTCTCCACAGCCTCGACACTCCACTCTACGAAAACTGCGCCAGGGAGGCTGCTGGCTTTGGCATTTCCGCCCCGACACTGCCACCTTCCGAGCGTTCGCTCGAGCACGGCGACGAGATCGCAATCGGCAGCTACCGGCTAACCGTTATCCATACGCCCGGCCATTCGCCCGGCTCGGTGTCGTTCATGCTGCGTGATGGACGTGATGGACGTGATGGACGTGATGGACGCGACGGAGAGGAAGGGCCTCCGCTGCTCTTCTCTGGCGACACGCTGTTTTGTGGCGGAGTCGGACGCACCGACTTTTGGGGAGGAAGCTTCGAGGAGCTGCGCCGTTCGATCCGCGAACGGCTTTTCACCCTGGATCAGCGAACGATCGTCGTTCCCGGCCACGGGCCAGAAACCACCATCGGCGAAGAAGCCCGCTCCAACATGCTCTAAGGAGCCGCCGCAGAAAAACTTGAAGTTACCGGCCTCCGTCGGCTCTACGATCGACCTTGACGCGACGGCGCAGGACCAGCAATACGAACAGCGCCGTCAAGGGAGCGAATGGCAAGCCCTTGCCACTGCCTCCTCCGACCCGGCACGAGCACGATGATGATTCTTCCGGCTCGCCCGACGGCCGCGCATCCTTTTTGCGCCCCGCGTCCACGGTGGAGTCGAGCGCATCGACGACGCCAGTGCCACCATCGGTCCGTGTGCAGGCCGGATCAGTCTCGCCCATGCACATTCCATCGGCGCACTTGTCGTTGATCGTGCAAGGATCGCCGTCATCGCACGTCTCGGTATTGGGGGCATGGGCGCAACCGGTGCTCGAATCGCAGCTGTCGTTCGTGCAGGGGTTGTCGTCGTCGCAGCCGACCGCCTGGCCGCCAACGCACATCCCATTCAGGCAAACCGTCCCTCGAGTGCAACTATCGAAATCGTCGCAGCCCGTGCCATTGTCCAGCGCTTCACGAACACAGCTCGTTCCCTCGCACTGGTCGGCCGTGCAAGGATTGGCATCGTCGCAGGAAATGGGATCGCCACCCGTGCACATCCCGTTCTGGCAGGTGCCTCCGCAGACGGTCTTCGTCGAACAGCGCCCTCCATTGATGATGGGGCTGTAGACGCACCCGAGCAGTGGATCGCAGGAATCGCTGGTGCAATCGTCGCGATCGTTGCAGACGAGGGTCCTCCCTCCCCGGCAGGTGCCTTGAGAGCAGGTCTCGAGCCCGTTGCAGGCATTGCCATCGGAGCAGGGGGTACCATCGAGAATCGTCACACCCAGACACCCTTTCTCGGTGCAAATCTCGTTGGTACACGGATTGGCGTCGTCGCAGTTTATCGGTTCGGCCTTGATACAAACACCAACCTGGCAGTAGTCGTAGCCGTCGCAGTAGTCCATGTCTGTTTCGCAAATGATGCCTTCGCTGCGTAGCTCCTCGCGGCACTTGCGCTGCATCTCGTCGCAGTACCCGATAGTACAAGGCGTGCTCGGGCATGCTCGCGCATCACCGCCAGTGCAACTACCGTACTGGCACGTCATTCCTTCCCAGCAGAACACGTCCGTGTTGCACGCGGTGCCATTGGTGACCGGGTCGTACGCACACACTCCTTCCGGCGACACGCAATAGTCATCGGTGCATTCTCTCCCATCGTCGCACACAACCGCCCGCCCCGCCGTACACACGCCATCGAAACATCTTTCTTCGCCATTGCAGGCATCGCCGTCGTCGCACCCGGAGTGATCGGCGTGCTTCTCATTGGTGCACTGCTTGAGTTGCTCGTCGCAGAGGTCCTCGGTGCACGGATTCGAGTCGTCGCACGCATTTCCTGGGCCTGCCACGCAAATGCCAGCCTGGCAGGTATCGCCAACCGTGCAGTACCGCACCGGATCACAGGAAGTACCGTTGGTCACCGGCACGCATTCCACGGCTGGGCTGCACGCTCGACAGGTCCCGCACGGATCGCCGGGCCCGGCTGCCACGCACTTGCCAAGAGCGTTGCAGGTGCCACCGCACGGTCCGGCCGAGGCGCACTCGCCGCGCGGGTCGAGCCCGGCCGGCACAGGAGTACAGGTTCCGGCGGTGCCTGGCAGATTGCAGTCGGCGCAGAGACCGGAGCAGATCGTGTTGCAGCACACGCCATCGACGCAGTTTCCGCTCAAGCACTGCGCATTGGCCGTGCATTCCTTGCCGTCGGCCATCTTCCAGTGACACACTTTTTCGACACCATCACAGTAGGCAGTCGGATCGCAATTGACAGAATCGCAGTGGGGATCCGGACAGAAAAGAGAGCAGCCGGTAAGGCAATCGCCCTGGCTGCAATAGAAGGGACCGCAATCCTTGGTACCGCTGTCGATGCACTGGCCGCTCAACATGTCGGCGCCGCACACGTCGGGCAGATGAAGAATCCGGCCGGAGCACTCCTGCACGCTACACTCGGTGCCGAAGGGTCGGTCGACTAGCTGGACTCCACAAGTCTCCGGGGTATTCGGTGGCTTGCAGGCGCCGAAATCCAGACAGCGCTCGATGGTTCGATCGGGATAGTAGCGGCAGGTAGGACTCGACATGCCGCTGCAATCGATCGCCCCGCACTGCCCGTCGTCAACGGGCGTTACCGTGCAGCCGTCAATCGTGCCATTGCAGATCTTGCAGATGCCACACGACCGGTCGGCGGCAACAGGGGTGCCACAACTGCGATCGAGACTGCAGGTGAGGCAGAGCCCGCAGGGGCTGGCCTCGGCAACCTGGGTCGTCGTGCCATCGCCGGAAACCACGTCGCAAGTGGGCGCAGCACCGCTCTCGTATAGCTCGGCGGTCGTCAGCTCTTGCTCGCTATCGCCGTCGTCACCGCCGCTCGTCATGACCCAGCCATCCGGCAGCAGGATCGTACGGTGACCGGCACGGGGGTACTCCATCGGCCAGCCGGCAGTCCAGTCTCCGCTCTGATAGATATCGACCGTCTCGGTCGGGGAACCGGAAAGCGTGACGCCACCGCCCACGAGGATTTTCTCTCCCGGCAGGAGAACCGCGCTGTGCCCGCTTCTCGGCTGCGCCAAGGCCGTTCCAGGCGTCCAGGTCGCTCCGTTGTCTGCCGATAGCTCGACAGAAGCCAGGGCTGGCGCGCTCCCGCTGCCTCCGGCGACGACTATCTGTCCGGACGGCAGGATGGTGGCAGTGTGATCGCGTCGCCCTTCGTCGAGGGAACCGACCGTCCTCCAACTGTTCGTGTCTGGATCGTATTCCTCGACACTGTCGATCACGCTGGTTTTTCCGTTCCCTCCGATAATCAACACCCGGCCAGACGCAAGCTCTACTGCGGCATGGAAAGCCCTCGCAACCGAGAAAGGTCCAGTCGATGTCCACGACAAGGCGATGGGATCGAATACCTCGGCAGAAGCAACGGCATTCCCCAGCTCGTTCACGCCACCAGCCACCAGCACCTTGCCCGACCGCAGCATGGTCGCGGTGTGACCGGTGCGCCGTTCCTTCATCGTCGAGACGACTTGCCAACTACCTTTCCCGAGATCGAAGATCTCGCAGCTGGAGAGTGGCTCGGGACCCGAGCCGCCCGCCACCAGCACCTTGCCGAGACCGATCGCAGTGGCAGTGTGGCTGTGCCGCTGGCTACTGAGCGATCCGGTCGCTTGCCAGAGGCGGGTTGCAAGATCGAAGACCTCTGCAGTTGCCAGACACTCGCCAGCGGTGTCGAGACCGCCTGCCACCAGCACTCTGCCCGTTGGCAACAGCGTCTGCGAGTGCAGACTCCTGAGCTCCTTCATCGGCGGTGTGAGAACAGACCAGTGGCCAACCAGGGCAGATTGGACCACACCAAGCGAGTCGTTGCTCGAGGAGGAGGAAGCGCTGCTCGCGGGTGAGCCGGAGCCACCATTCGTGGTTGGCTGGCCAGCGTCGCCCTGGCAGGCCGCAACCATCACAACGGCGACCAGCAGTGGCCTGACAACCGAACGGCTGGTTGACAGTCGAGAGTCGATAGTAGCGAAATGCTCAGAACTGTGCGGATTCGGTGAGTATGCGCATCGCGAGGTTTCTGTTCCGACAGTTCTCGACTGTCGTCTGTCAACCGACGGCTTTGGGCTCATGACGACACTCCCTTCTCGGTTAGGGGTCGCGCAAGAATAACTTGGACATTTGTGGGGGTCGAGGCGCGTCTCTGGCAAGGCGCGAGGAGGGCGCATACTCTCGGTATGTAACCGACGAGCAACGCAGCCAGAGACGATGGATCGGCCGCCAGATTGTTCAAGTTATTCTTGTGCGACCCCTTAGGCTGGGTGCTCCCACGCGCCTCAGGCAAGCTAGCGGACAAGCTAGCGGGCAAGCCTTTTCCCCGGGCTTGGATTGGTTTGGTTCGCAAGCGGGCCAATGGACGTCAGTATAGCATTCAGCCTCGCCAAACGCGCCCTTCTGATTTGTGCCCCTGTCCGAGCCAAGTCGCCGTCGCAAAATAACTTGCACAGTCTCGCCGCCGATCCATCCCGGCTGGCTGCGTCGCTTGTCGGGAGTAGGGCGGCTGCGAGCCCTCGCCGCCCCCCCGTCGAGGGAACCTCGACGGGGCCCCCCCGCTTCATACCGAGAGTATGCGCCCTCCTCGCTCCTTGCCATCCGGGCGCCTCATCGCCGATACTTTATTCAAGTTATTCTGCGACGGCTCCTATAATCCGCGGATTCGCAGCGGGCCTTGATGGCGCCCCCAGAGGAAACGAAATGGCGACCAGCCGCAGTTTCTTGCGCGTGTTCTTGCTTGTTGGTCTCGTATTCATCGTCTTTTTTTCCGCCGAATTCCTCCTGGAATGGCAGCGGCTCGGCCGACCTGGATTGGCCGATCTGAGCTGGGCAGGAAACAACAACGCCAAGCTCGTCGACGTTCTCTCGCCGATGGCACGAGCCTACAACAACATCCTGGCAATGCTTCTCGCGACCATTGGCCTGGCGATTCCTCTGACCGCCAACATGCACACTCCGAAGCTGATCGACATGTTTCTCCGTGACCGGACCAACCAGGTAATGTTGACCCTGTTCGCGTTCGGGGCTGCCCACGTGTTGTGGGCCGACTACCTTATCGGCCCGAACTTCGCTCCGACGTGGTCGTACCGGCTGGCCACCTTCGGAGCGATCCTGGGTTGGGCTGCGCTGATTCCCTACTTCTTCTACGTGGTGCGATTTCTCGATCCCTCCAACATCATCTCTCGGCTAAAGGCCCAGGTCACCGCGGGAGTCGAACGCGTCGCAGCGGGCAAGTCCTGCATCGAGAAGAGCCGCAGCATCATTCACGAGCGCCTGCACCAGATCGGAACGATCATCCTGAAGTCGATCGACCGCGCGGACCGCGGGGTAGTGCTCGAAGGCATCTGGTCGCTCAAGCGCATCCTCGACCACTATGGCGCGAAGAAAGGCGTGCTGGGCGAGCCGTGGTTCAGAGTCGAGCGCAGCGATTTCGTCGGGCTGTCGGCCGAGGCTCTCGAAATAATCAACGAAGAACGAACGTGGTTCGAGCATCAAGTCATGCGTCAGATGTTCCTGGCGTACCAGAGTGCCCTGGCCAAGAGCACCGACGCAATCAGCTCGATCAGCGATGCGACCAGAGTCATTGCCACCCACGCGGCCGCTCGGAACGACGACAAAGCGCTTCAGGTCATGGTCCGGTACTTCAACAATTACCTACGCGAGGCGATCAAGCGCAAGGACAACCACGCGATCTACGATCTCTTCTATCAGTACCGGCTCCTCGGTCGCGATGCCCGCGAGCGGCCACAGCTCATCCGGGAGATTGGCCGCTATTTTCGGATCTACAGCGAGCTGGCAGCGCGCTCAGGCCTGGAGTTCATTCCCCAGCTCGCCGGCTTCGACCTTGGATGGCTAGTGCGCCGCGCCTACGAGATCCAGAGCCCAGCCGCCGCCGATCTCCTCGGCCAGGTACTGGCACTGGATCATCGCGCGGCGAACGGCACGCCACTCTCTCTCCTCGTCAAGGCCAAGATCTTTCTCGGCGGCTGCCTCCTCGAGATGGGCCACCCCGGCGAGGCCGGCGCAATCCGTCGCAACCTGGAAGACGTGGATCCCCGCCTACTCTCCTCCCTGGTCGACGAAATGCTGGCAGTCGACGAACGCACCTTCCACGAGGTCACCGATCGTCAAATCAACCTCGAATGGGTCGCGCCCGAACGTCGCGCCCACTTGCGGGCTTTCGTCGAGCACGGCTCCCAGCGTGGGTGATTTACGGGTGTGTCCCGGAGAGTCGACGGCGATTGCTCGATCGACGGTGGCCAACCGATTGATTTGATCCGGGATTCCGGCCGCCTATTCAGGTGCGAGCCGTACCGGGGGGGCTGTTCCAGTTCCTGGTTCCTTGTCCCTAG
>JAZDLZ010000520.1:0-2233 GCA_043801535.1 Pseudomonadota bacterium | reverse complement strand
TGTCGATCGAGTACGGCAGTACCCTTGTCGCGCTCATCAGTCGAGAAATCTGTGGCGTCCGAGGGAGCTTCATTTCCTTTGTCCCGGAGCAATCGTAGGATTGCGCATGCAGCAAAGGTAGCAGGCAAGACCACGACTCTGCAACTCTACCTCGACGCTCACGCCCTTGGTGCTCACGTCTCGCCCCGGAATCCTCCACGAGCTTGCCTGGTGTCCTTGGAGGTGCCGTCGTGGTGGCTTTCGCCATCAAACCTGAATGTGCGGTTGATGGCTCGCTCACCCGCTCCACCCTCCTCATCGCCCTTTCCCGTCGGCGCAGCGTGCTCTTGAGCGAATCGGTGATGTAGGCCTGCCGAATCGTAGCTTGGCAGCATGCGGCTACTGGATAGCATGTCGGATGATGCTAAGCTCTGAGCATGGTTTCCATCGAAGCGGAGTACGTCGGCGGAATGCTAAGGCCAGAGAAGCCTCTTCGCCTTCGGCCCGGTGAACGAGTGCGCGTCATCGTCGTCCGCAAGGCAGAGCCCAAACGATGGGATCTTCGGCGGCTTGCCAGCAAGTCGGGCGAGGACAGTGACCTCGCCGGAGCTGGACTCGAGGAATGGGCAGACGCTCTCGACGAGGAGGATGCACGTTGAGGCGCGGTGAGATCTGGTGGGCCATGGCGCGGTAGACAGATTGCCTCCGCGTCCCAACCCGGCTACGATCCCCTGTCGTGTCGAAGTGCAAGCTCTGCCACCAACGCAAATCAAAGCGGCAGTGCCCGGTTGCCGGCGCCATCTGCCCGCTGTGCTGCGGCCAGAAACGCGGCCGAGAAGTATCCTGCCCGGTTGATTGCCTCTTCCTCGAGCACGACGTCCAGGCGCAGGGCAACGCCCTTGGACGGGTGCTGGACCGTTTGCGCGACTTTTCTTTCGACGAAGACAAGGGCTGGACGGACAACGCCGCCAGGGCGTTCCTCGGGAGTGATACAGGGCAGGAATACGAGATTGTCAACCTCGCCCACTACGTCTGCCTCGGCCATCGAGACGGATCTGGAGAGCGATGCGTCGACCGCTTTGCCCGCCGGCACGCCGACGAGCTGAGTGCGGCGGAAAAGGCCGCGCTCGAGCACCTGCGGAATGACGCCTGGCCGTCGGTGTTCCGGGTCGAAGCAGTCCGCCGCGGCATCGGTCTCGGCCTGGTCGACATCGTCACCGGCGAGCACTTCTTTGCCCGCGAAAAAGCTGGCACCGAGAGCGCCTTCGTTGGCAAGCACCTGCTGGGGTGGGCGATCCACATGGATGGCCACGACGGGCTACTCACCGTGTGCATGATCCCGCCAGCCCATGTCGGCGCAGTGGAGGAAACGCTGCGCGCCGAGCTCGCCAACTACGGCGAGCATGCCGAGCACGCCACCATCGCCTGCCGCGCCATGCCAGCGGCACACAGGGTACTGCGGCAGCGGATCAACGACTTCATGGACGGCAAGCTCGCCGGGCCAAACGGCGAGCCACCAGTATTCGGCACCGCAATCTACGAAGCAAAGGATCCGGAGGCCATCCGCAGCAAGCTCGCCGAATGCCCCGACCTGCTGTCATTCGACGACGGACACTTCGTCTGGATCGAACGCAAAGGCACTGACGGCGATGCCCTCCCGAAAATGGCCGAGGTACTCGGCGAAATCGAGCTCCGCACCGTGCGCCTCAGCCTGAAAGTCGCGTCGCACCGGCGCCTCCAGGCAGGGAAGCTCCTGCTCGAACGCCTGCTCGGACGGCTAGTACAGCACCGCACCGACGAGCTGAAAAGCCTGTCCGGGAAAACGCTCAGTAGCGACGAGATTCAGTCGCTGCCGCCAGAATCCCCAGGAGGAGGAAGCGACCGGCCCCCGGTCGTCGACGTCGAAGGCGCCATCGATGGTTTCAACGAGAAGGTTGGCGAGCAGATCCGGCGCTTCATCAAGGAACAGACCGATACCTCGAAAGCCAGAAAGCCTCTGCCACTTGGCAATCGCGACGAGCAACTCAAACGGCAGCCGCCCTCATCGGAGACAGACCGGCCTGACCGCGCCCTGCTGAAGGAGAAACGTCACCGCCTGCCGCTCATGGCACACGAGGTCATGAAGCAGCAGGTCCCGGGATTCGGCGAGATGGTCAAGAAAACAGCCCGACTGCTGCGCCACGACCGGTGGGAGATCGAACGCGTCGTGCAATCAGACGAGCTCGCCGGACTCAAGACCGTCGACTCCTTTCTC
>JAZDLZ010000513.1:0-5257 GCA_043801535.1 Pseudomonadota bacterium | reverse complement strand
GGACGAGTTTCTTCTTGTTGTCGATGTACTCTTCCTGTCCATAGGACAGGATCATGTAGTGCATCCGCGGGAAGGACGACCGGGTCACCTTGGGATTTTCGCGGACTATTTTCAGATAGTCCTCGAAACTGCCTTCCCAGTTGAGGTCTTGGTACTCTTTGTAGTCCTGTAGACGTGCAATTGCCTCTACTAAGCTCATCCCCTGATTTCTCCTTGGGCTGGAGCTCCACGATCTAGTTCGTTCGTTTTTTCTTCGTTGCTTCTTCGCAACTTGCAAACAGGCGCCAGCCTAACACGCCTCTTCGTCCCGAGCAATGAACCCTTTGAACCCGCTATACCCGCTCCGCAGGTCTACGAGCGCAGTCGGCTGGAGTCGGTTATACTGTCGCCGTGCTCGACCTGTTCGATACGCCTCCCGAAATACCACCGCGCGTCCTGATAGTCGACGACGAAGAAGTTGTGCGCAACCTTCTCTCGTTGGTTGTGGCCCGGATCGGAGGAACCGCCGATCTTGCCGAGAATGCTGCCAGCGCCCGCGAGCTGGTCGAACGAGGCGAATACGCCTGTGCGCTATTGGACAAGAACCTACCCGACGAAAACGGGATCGGGCTGCTGTCCTGGCTCAAGAAATATCATCCTCGCACCGAAGTGCTCATAGTGACCGGCCAAGCCAACCTCGATAGCGCTATCGCCGCCCTCAGGCTCGGGGCGCTCGACTACATCGTCAAGCCCTTCGAGATCGCCGAAGTCGAACGACGTATCGCCAATGCGCTAGAACGGCGACGGCTTCGCGATCAGCGGGACAATCTCGTGAACGAGCTCGAACGGGCGCACGCTCGGCTCGCCGAATCGCGCCAGGAGTTGCAGCGCGCCTGTCTCGAGACCGTGCTGCGGCTCTCCCGGGTCGCCGAGCACAGCGATCCCGAAGCGGGAGGACACTTGCAGCGCGTTTCGCGCTACGCCGGCATCTTGGGACGGGCTCTCGCCGGCAACGAAGCCTGGGTCGAGAGTCTCCTCTACGCTGCTCCTCTCCACGACATCGGCATGATCGGCGTTCCCAGCAGCGTCATCGGCAGGGCTGGTCCGCTCTCTGCCGAGGAACGTCGTCAGATGCAGCAACACGTCGTCATTGGCCAAAGGATTCTCGAGGGCAGCACGTCGGCGATCCTGCTTCTCGGCGACGAGATCGTTCGTTCCCATCACGAAAGATGGGACGGAAAAGGATATCCGCTCGGCCTGCGAGGGAGTGACATTCCTCTCTCGGGACGCATCGTCGCCGTCGCCGACGCCTGGGACGCCATCTCCACCGATCGCTGCTATCGCCGCGCCAGACCTTTCGCCAGCGCCGTGGACGAGATCAGTCGAAATGCCGGCACCCAGTTCGACGAGTCGATTGTCACCGCGTTTCTCGACAACCTCCCCAAGATCAAGGCTGTCCTCGAGGAGGCATCGCCACCATGTGGTCGAGCTGGTTGAGCAAGGTGTTGGCCTCCTGGTAGCGTCACAACCAGTGCCGAAAAAACGAGCCGGCATTGCCAGGACCGAACAGGTGTTCGAGGGGTTTGCCCCTTCCATCGAAGAGATGACTCTCGCCACTCCTTTCGCGCTTGCGTACGCGGCGAAGCGTCCTTCACAACCTTGCGTCCCTATCGACGCCGACTGTTCTTCTTTGCAGGAACGGGGGCCTTTTTCTCTTCCTCTTTCTCTTCCCCATCTTCCCCATCTTCCCCATCTTCCCCATCTTCCTCATCGTCTTCGTCCTCGTCGTCTTCCTCGTCCTCGTCCTCGTCCTCGTCGTCGCCTTCAATCGCCTCGTCTTCGTCCTCGTCGCCTACCTCGCCCTCTTCGTCCTTGTCATTCTCGCTGTCTTCGCCGTCCTCTTCGTCGTTGGCAGGGCACGTTTCATCGGCAAAGCAGTCTTCCTCGTCTCCGCCTTCGTCTTCGCGGTCTTCGTCGCTGTCCTGATAGCCTTCGTCTTCCATCGCCTCGGCCATGGCGATGGCGTCACGAGCCGCCTCGGCGACATCCTCGTCCTTGGCATTAGTTAGCTCGTCGAGAATTTCGGCGGCGTCTTTGGGACGGATAGCACCAACAGCTTCGATTGCGGCAATGAGCAAAGGCTTGGCGGGTCGACCACTCTCGATCAACGCCACAACGTGCGGCCAGGCCTCGTCGATGCCCCAGTTTCCTGCCGCGTTGACCGCCTCGCAGTGGATATCTGGATCCTTGCTCTCCAACGACTCGAGAATCTGCTTTTCGAACCCGCGCACGTAGCCCATGCCGAAAACGGCAGTGTGCTTCCATTCTCGGTCATCGCTGGCGTAGGCAGAGAGGATTGCTTCCCGATGCCAGTCCTGTGGTGCGCGAACCGCAGCCTCGAGGATCCGGCGGCGAACTTCCTTGGAAGTATCGGTATCGGCGAAGAGTTTGCGGAACGAGTCCTGAATCTGGCAAAGCGCCTCTTTGCTGATAGTCATCTCGATAACGTCGTCGTCGAATCCGTAGGTGTCAATCATCTCGAGGGTCGGTCCGAATGCAATCGCCGCCTGTGCGCGCAGACGCTCCACCGAGGAGCCACTCTTCAGAATCGCCAGCAGCTCTTTGACCAACTCGTCGTTCATGGCAACAGTACCGCCGGCCAACTCCACGGCGACCATCCGATCGGACTCCGATGCCGTCTTGCTACGCAAGACACCAAGAAGGATCGCAGCAGCGTCATCTGGCCACTCCCATGGTGGCAAGTCTTGAAGTGCTTGCAGGTTCATCTTTTTCCGCATGCGCGAGGTGTATCCTGGCCATGGCCTCTCCTGCAAGCTAGGAATGCCAATACCCTCACTTTTTCGATTTTTTTCCTGTTTGCGTCTACCTCTGGGGCGCTGTGCTTGCGCAGAACGCCCGCTTCCATGCCGCAAACGAGCCGCCGTTTCTCCACGCCTCCAGCGCCGCCAGCCCCGCCTCGCAGGTGCCTCGAGCCAACGAGTGCTCGATCCAGGCCTGCCGAACCGAGGTAGAACGTATCTCCACTCGGCCGGCCAGCAGCCGGCGAAGCAAGGCCAGCCGATGCCGAATGATGGGTACGCCCGCAAACTCGCTGCCGTCGAGCGGCGTATTGCGCTTGGGCACGAACGGCGAGATACCGAGCGCCACTCTGGGATGCAGGCGAGCGAGCTCGAGCGCAAAACGACCGAGCTCCTCGATGTCGGCATCCGCTTCCCCGGCCAGACCAACCATCACGTATACTTTCAAGGTGCCGAGACGGTGGGCGGTGGCCAGACGCGCAGCACGGATCAAGTCTTCCTCTCTGGTGTTGCGGTCGATCTGGCAGCGCAAACGCTCGCTCGCTCCGTCGAGGGCGACCGTCATGGTCCGGTAGCCGCCGCAGGCCAGGAGGTCGACCAACTCGTCGGTGAGCCGATCAGGACGCAGCGAGGAAATGCCAACTCCGCGACCAGACTCGACCAAACGCGCCACGATGCTGGCGATACGAGGGTGATCGGTAACCGCAGCACCGACCAACCCAACCCGACGGGCCCAAGGCGGAATGCAGTCGAGGATTCGCTCTTCGGCAATCACCCGCATTCCGCCGTTGGTCGAACGCCGCATCACGCAGTAGGCGCAGCCACGGGAGCAACCGCGGACTACCTCGACGAGAAACATGTCGGAGAGCTCGGCGAGCGGAGTGACGATTACCGAGCGTGCAGGCAATAGACAGTCGTCGGCACGACGTATCGCCGGAACATGGTCGTGGTGTATGGCTGGCACGTAGAAGCCTGGACGGAAAGCAAGCTTCTCCAGCAGCTCGCGCCGATTGTCTGTCGAGCGCTCGGCCAGAATCGTCACTAGCTCGACCACCGATTCCTCGGCTTCTCCGAGGAGAATCACGTCACAGAATGGGCCGATCGGCGCTGGATTGGAAAAAGTCAGCGGTCCACCGGCAACGACCAGCGGATGGCTTTCGTTGCGCTCCGCCGCCAGCAGCGGTATCCGCGCCAGATCCAGGCACTCGAGCAGCCCGAGCACCTCGAGCTCGTAGGCAATCGAGAACGCGACCACTTTATAGCTACCGACCAGACTGTGCCGTTCGAGGGTCACGAGCTTTGCGCTGCGCCGGTGAAAAGCAGTCACCTCGTCGGGAAGCATGGCTCGGTCGGCGGCAATACCCGGCAGAGCGTTCAAAATGCCGTAGATTGCCTGGTAGCCGAGTGATGACATGGCCACCCGGTATGGGGACGGCGATACCAGCGCAACGCGAAGCGCCGCCTCCTTGACCACCACGGCTCCCTGTTCGCGACGATCGGACTGCGCGGCGAGCGACCGGGAGCTGCCAACCGGCAGCCGCGCGCAATGCTTGGAAAGAGTTTTCTCCCTGGTCATTGCCAGCCCGATGCAAGCAGACGCTCTGGATCCTGATCCGGCGCTAGCGCGCCTCAAGACCACCCCTCCGCCCCGAGCGCCGGCAGCTCCCGTTTCGGTTGTTGCGGCGGAGCTGCGTTGTGATTGTTGGCATGGCTCTCCGCAGCTTCCGCTAGTGGACCGCTCCGACAGTTGGCTCGACTGCAACTGGAAAGCTGACGACAAACGAAGTTCCCGAACCGCTGCTAGTCTGGGAGTCGACCATGAGCACGCCATTGTGCTGCTCGACGATCCTGTTTACCAGGGTTAGTCCCATGCCAGTCGACTTCCAGTCGTCCTTGGTCGTGAAAAACGGATCGAATATTCGCTCGAGGTTCTCGACTGGAATGCCGCGCCCGGTGTCGCTGACCCGCACCGAGACGATCCTGGGATCTGGTGTCGACGTCGCAACCGTGAGCTTGCCACCTCCAGGCATTGCCTTCCTGGCATTGTTGATCAGCTCGATGAGCGCTTCCTGAAGCTGCACTCGGTTCCCACGAATGCCAGGGAGCGGCTGCTGGCACCGCTTGCACACTTCGATTTTCGCCGTGTACAGACTGTCGATTCCGACAAGCCCCAGGGCGTCTTCGACCACCTGGTTCAGGTCGATGGTTGTCTTTTCCTCGCCCGTCTCGCGCTGCACGACCCTGCTGAGATTGGCGACTATTCTACGGATTCTCTGGGCCTGCTGCTCCATGTCGAGGACCAGCGCGCGCATCGGCGCATCTGGCGGCAAATCGAGGAGAATGAGCTGAGCAGCTCCGAGAATCCCAGTGAGCGGATTGTTGATCTCGTGAGCAATCCCAGCCCCGAGCGTGCCAATCGCCGCCAAGGACTGCGACCTGATCAGCAGGTCCTCGGCGCG
>JAZDLZ010000502.1:0-3080 GCA_043801535.1 Pseudomonadota bacterium | reverse complement strand
CCGGCGACAGTGCGCCAACTACTCCGACGCCAGGTGACGGCGCTGCTGTCGCCAGTGTCAGGGAGACAGTGTTTCGAGCGGGACAAGAGAGCCAGACGATTGTGCCGGCGCCGACAGACCAGACGACAGACCAGACGACAGACCAGACGGCAACGGAGTCGATAGCCCAATCGAGGACCGACGTCATTGGCGAAGCTCAGCGGGCCCTGATGGAAGCCGCCGAGCGGGCCGAGCACGTTGGGCTCGAGAAGGGAATCGATGCCTGGAAGAAGGCGGTGGCTGCCGACCCGACCAAGCGCCAGCCCAGACGCGAGCTCGCCAGGGTCTTGCGGAAAGCGGAGCGGTGGAACGCGTTGGTGGAGGCTCTCAAGGAGGAGGAAACGAAGGCCTGTACCGACAACGACGAGCGGGTGGCGGTTCTCCTGGAGATTGCCGAGGTGTATCACGATCGTCTCCGCCTCGACGTGATGGTTGCCAGCGTGCTCAACCAGGTGTTGCAGCGCCAGCCTGGGAACCTGGCAGTCATCGATCAGCTGCTCGTCCAGTACGAGACGATGAAGCGGTGGTCTGATCTGGTTGGGGTCCTGAACAAGAAAGCCGCGCTGGTTGTCGATCCGGCTGAGAGGGTTGTGCTCTACCTCCGCGTTGCCGGTCTCTACATAGACAAGCTCTCCAATCAGGCCGAGGCGATCAAGGCGTTCGAAGCTGCGCTGGAGATCGATCCGGACAACGCCGAAGCAGCTGCCCATCTCAAGCAGGTCTACGAAAAGAGGCGTGACTGGGAGAAGCTCATCGGTCTGCAAAAGCGAGAAATCGCCAGGATCGCCGATCATGGCGAGCGTCTTGCCAGATGTATCGAGCTGGCCAAGCTGGGATCGGAGAAGCTGAGGAAGCCGAGCGTATCCATTGATGCGTGGTCCGAGGTCTTGGCGCTGGACCCCCAGAATGGCGAGGCGCTCGTCGAGCTCGAGAAGCTCTACGAGCGCGAGAAACAGTGGGACAAGCTCGCCGAGATCTGCGCTCAGCAGGCCGAGTTGGCTTCGGATGCCGCACGCAAGGTTGCCTGTTTGCAGAAACTGGGGATCCTGTTCACCGAAAAGCTGGCGGACTCGGCCAGAGCAGTCGACGCCTGGCGCCAGCTCCTCGCGGTCGACCCCGAAAATCGTCGAGCCCAGGATGCGCTCAAGAAGCTCTACATCGGACAGAGAGCATGGCCCGATCTCGAGACGTTCTATGCCGCCCAGGACAAGCTCGACGAATACGTGCGGGTGTTGGAGAGACAGGTCGATCTAGAAGACGATACGATCAAGGTCGATCTGTGGGGCATGATCGCCGTCCTCTACCGTGACAGGCTTGGCAAGCCCGATCGAGCTCTTCGCGCTTTCGAGAAGGTGCTGGCGATCGATCAGGCGAGCTTGACGGCAGCAGAGGCGCTCATCCCGCTCTACGAGCAGGTTGACGACGCCAAGAAGCTCGCTGGCGTGTTGGAGATTCAGCTCGCCCAGACGACGGATTCGAGCCTGCGCCGGGAACGGTTGCAGCGACTGGCCGCTCTCTGTGAACAGGGCCTGAAGGACAAGACTGCCGCCTTTGGTTGGTGGTTGCGGGCGTTCGAGGAGGACCCCGGCGACGAAGCGGTCAGGAGCGAGGTCGAAAGACTGGCAGGCGAGACCTCGGGCTGGGAAGCTCTGGTGGAAGCCTACGAGAGAGCGTATGGAGAGGAGGGGGGGGGCGGCGAGGACACGCAGCCGCCCTTGGAGCAAGCGGCTGCGTTGCCGCTCATGGCGGTAGTGGCGCGCGCTCAAGAGACCGAGCTCCAGGAAATCGATCGGGCGCTGGCGACGAATCTCCGGATCCTTGCGATCGATCCGGCCAACATGGATGCGCTCGATGCTCTGGAGCGTCTCTATCTGGGAAGAGAGCGCTATCAAGACTTGCTGACGGTGTACCAGAAGAAGCTGGATCTTCTGCTCGATCCCGATGCTCGCAAGGACATCCAGTACAAGGTCGGCCAGCTATTCGAGGAAGAGATCGCCGACGACGAACAGGCGGTTGCCACCTATCGGTCGATCCTGGATGCGGCCGGTGACGAGCGGGATGCGCTGGCAGCGCTGGATCGTATCTATCTCCGGCGCGAAGCGTGGAGCGAGCTAGCCGATGTCCTCATCAGAGAGTTGGCTCTTGTCGTCGACGATCCGGAAGAAGTCGTGGAGCTCGAGTTCCGGCTCGGCGAGCTTCGCGAGCAACACCTGAGCGACGTGGCCGGCGCCATCGAGTGCTACCGCGACATTCTCGAGATCGAGGCTTCCCACCAGACGTCACGAGCCGCTCTCGAGCGACGCCTCGACGAAGCCGAGAATCAGCTCGCTGCGGCGGCGATACTCGAGCCAATCTACCAGAAGCTGGAGGCGTGGCAGCCTCTGGTGCGAGTATTCGAAATCGAGCTTGCCCGCGAATCGGATTCGCTGCGGCGCGTCGATTTGCTGTTGCGGATTGGCGAGCTTCAAGCACAGAAGCTCGGCGACGCCGAAGCCGCCTTCGATGCCTATGCCCGAGCGTTTTCCGAGGATTCCACTCAGGCCGAGGCGCGCGGCGAGCTGGAGCGGATCGCGGCGATCCTCGACGACGGCTGGCAGAAGCTGGTCGACCTGTTCGAGGGAGCGCTGGACAAGAGCTCCAGTGAGATGGATCCGTCCCTCCAGCGGGAGCTGGCTCTCAAGGCGGCCATCATTCGCGAGAGTCGACTCGACGATCCGAGCAGGGCGATCGAGCACTACCGGCGGGCGTTGGGAATCGAGCCGGACGACATCGGTACCCTCGATGCGCTCGATCGGCTGTACACGCGGGCAGAGAGATACGCGGACCTGGTCGAGGTGTTTCGTCGCAAGGCCGAGCTCGCCGGCGATCCGGCTGAGAGGATCGACCTGCTCTTCAGGATGGCGTCGATCTGCGAGGACATGCTCGGCAGCGCCGAAGAAGCCATTGCCATATATCGAGACATCCTTGGCCAACAGCCTGAGGATCTCCAGGCGATCCGAGCCCTCGATCGTTTGTTTGTCGGACAAGAGCACTGGCAGGAT
>JAZDLZ010000458.1:0-4219 GCA_043801535.1 Pseudomonadota bacterium | reverse complement strand
AGCTCGACGAGGTAAAGCAAGTCCTGGGTATCAAGGAAGAGGCGAGCACCGGATCAGTCGGCCTGAAGGTGGGCCTCCTCGCTGTTGGCGAGCGCGACCTCTACGTTCATCCGAGTAGCCATTCCAAGGCATGGGATACCTGTGCTGCCGAGGCGCTCCTTCACGAGGCCGGCGGACGCCTTTCCGACCTTCTCGGCAATCCGCTCTCCTACCGAGGACCAGATCTCCGCAACCGCAACGGCATTCTCGCTTCGGCCGCGGGCATCCACGAGCTCTTGGCACAACGTCTTCGCCCGATCTTCGGCGTTGGACTCCCAGGGAATCCTGAGCTCCGAATACCAGATTCAGCGTAAAATCCATCGTAATGAGCACGACGACCGCAGGCCACAACGACAAGGGCGCCGGGGAGAAGCGCAATGTCGCATTCCGGTCGTTTCTGGCTGCGATTGTGCTATCGGCAACCAAGCTGATGGTCGGCCTGGCCACGGGAAGCCTGGGAATCCTGTCGGAGGCAGCTCACTCTGCCCTCGATCTCGTGGCCACGGGTATTACTCTCTGGGCGGTCCGCGCTGCCGCTGTTCCCGCCGACCGCGATCACCTCTACGGACACGGCAAGTTCGAGAATCTGTCTTCCCTGTTCGAGACGCTACTCCTGCTCGGGACTTGCGTCTGGATTGTCTACGAGTCGCTCGCCCGCCTCTTTTTCCGCGGCCATCCCCACGTCGAGGCGACCTTCTGGGCTTTTGGAGTGATGATTCTCTCGATCGTCGTGGATTTGTCCCGGTCCCGCGCGCTGTCACGGGCTGCCAAACGATACGCGAGCCAGGCGCTCGAGGCCGATGCTCTCCATTTCTCCAGCGACATCTGGTCGTCGGCAGTGGTGCTCGTCGGCCTCGGCGCAGTGAGGATGGCCGAGGTGCTGTCAATCCCGTGGCTGGTGAAGGCCGACGCCGTCGCGGCGCTGGCGGTTGCCGGAATCGTGATCTCGGCAAGCGTGCGAATGGGGAAAAAATCGGTCGCCGACCTCGTCGATGCCGTCCCTGTCGGCGTCAAGGACAAGATCGAGCGCGCCGCGCTGGTACCGGGCGTCGTGGACGTTCGTCAAGTCAGGGTCCGTCGCAGCGGTCCCGAGACGTTCGCCGACGTTACCCTGACCGTCGACGGCGCCGCGGTGCTGGAACGCGCTCACGAAATCGCCGACCACGCAGCGGCATCGATCTCCGAAAGCGTTGCCGGTGCCGATGTGGTCGTCCATGTCGAGCCGGCCGAGGAGACTCCGGGTGGACCGGTCGACATCGTCCGGCGGACCGTCGGCCGTTTCGGCGTTGGCGCTCACAGTATCAGGGTCTACGACGAAGCGGGAAAACGCACGATCGAGCTTCATCTCGAGGTGGAGCAGAACCTTTCTCTGAGCGAAGCTTGCCGCCAGACTTCCGCCATCGAGGAGGCGCTGCGCCAGGCGGTTCCGGGCGCGATCCGCGTGGTGACCCACCTCGAGCCGGCCGACGCATCCGCTACTCGCCGGTCGGAAGCGCTGGAGGAAGACCGCGCTCTGGTCGCCAAGACCCTCGACGAACTGACCGGCGATCTGCGGCTGCCAGCGCAGCCCTTGGACGTTGCAGTCTACCTGGTCGAGCGGCAACTCTCGGTGTCGTTCCGCTGTCCCCTCGACGGTGGCACCACCGTCCACGACGCGCACGTGATTGCCGAGCGCGCCGAGCTGTTTCTCCGCGCTCGGATTCCGCGCCTTCGGAGAGTAATGATCCGACTGGAACCACTATGAGATACCAGCCATCAGTCGACAGTCGAATGCACACACCATGTTGACCCAGCAGTGCATTGCCGACCGCTACGACATCATCGCCGAAGCCGGTGCGGGAGGAGTGGCCACTGTCTATCAAGCCAAGGACCGCGTCACCGGCCAGGCTGTGGCGATCAAGGTCCTGCGCGGCACTGATCCCAGGGCGGATCAGCGCTTCCTCCGCGAAGCCCAGCTTCTTGCCGACCTCTACCACCCTGGAATCGTTGGCTACCTCGGACACGGCCGGACTCTGGCGGGCGATCCATTCCTCGTCATGGAATGGCTCGACGGCCAGGACTTGGCGGATTGGCTCGAGCAGAACAGCATGTCGATCGCTCAAGCGGTCGACCTGGTCATCCGAGTCGCAGAAGCTCTCGCGGTTGCCCATCACCGGGGCGTGATTCACCGTGACATCAAGCCGGGGAATCTGTTCCTGGTCGGTTCTTCCATCGACGCGGTCAGAGTCATCGACTTCGGCCTGGCACGTTTTGCCGACGCCCGCGCCACCAATACCGGGGTGATCCTGGGAACGCCACAGTACATGGCGCCCGAGCAGGCAAGGGGAGCGAGCGAGCTCGATGTCCGGGCGGACGTCTATTCGCTCGGATGTGTCCTGTTCGAGTGCCTGACCGGGTCCGCTCCGTTCAACGGCGAGCACATCATGGCTATCCTCGCCAAGGTGCTGCTCGAGGAAGCACCGCGAGCGAGCCAGCGCCGGCCGGACATTCCCCCGTCGCTCGACGACTTGGTCGCCAAGATGCTGGCCAAGGACCCGGCGCAAAGGCCCCGTGACACCGAAGAGCTTCTGAACGAGCTGCACAGAATCCTGTGCCGGCCAGAGCCCAAAAAGCGTCGTTCCCACCGCCTGCCAGCAAGAACCCTGACCGGAGAAGAAAAGCGTCTTCTCTCGGTAATCCTGGCGCAGGGAGTGCGTCAAACCCAGGTCGCCAACACGACCACCCTGATATACGGCCAAGTAGACGATTGGGTCAGCCGGCTCCGCGAGGCAATCGGCCATCTCGACACCCACCTCGAGCCTCTCGCCGACGGATCCTTGGTGGTGACGGTCACGGGAGCCGGGTCGGCCACGGACCAGGTCGTGCAGGCAGCGCGCTGTGCGATGGCGATGAGGGGTGCTGCGCCGGGGGCGCGGATCGCCTTGGTCACCGGCCGAGGGATGATCAACGAAGGCCTGCCGGTCGGCGAGCTCATCGACCGCGCCACTCGGCTACTCGGGCTCGGTCAAGACCCGGGTCAAGACCCGAGAGCGTCGTCGCTGCCGGCAGGCTCCATCCGGGTCGACGAGCTCACGGTGGGCCTGCTCGAATCGCGCTTCCAGGTAATCGCCGACGCCCAAGGATTGGTGCTGGTGGGAGAACGAGAGACCGCCGAGTCACCACGCACGCTGCTGGGCAGGCAGACTCCGTGCCTTGGACGGGAGAAAGAGCTTGGCATGCTCGTCGGCATGCTCGACGAGTGTGTTGCGGACGACACTCCCTGCGCCGTTCTCGTCACTGCGCCGGCGGGAACTGGCAAGTCGAGGTTGCGCCAGGAGCTCACTGTTCGTATCCGCCAGAAGAATCGCAACGTGGACGTCTGGCTGGGTCGCGGAGACCCGGTACGGGCCGGCTCGCCGTTCGCCCTGCTTGCTGCGGCGATCCGCCAGGCGTTCGGTCTGGTTACTGGTGAGCCGACGAGCGCCTGCGAGAAGAAGCTCAGGTCGCGCCTGGGCCGTCGCCTGGCGGGAAAAGATCTCGACCGAGTAGTCGAGTTCATCGGGATTCTCCTCGGCGTCCGCTTCTCCGAGAAAGAGAGCTTGCAGCTCCAGGCGGCCCGCCGCGATGCCATGCTGATGAGCGATCAGCTCGTCCGCGCATGGCTCGATTGCCTGAACGTCGAGCTCGCCGACAAGCCCATCCTGCTCCTTCTCGAGGACTTGCACTGGGGGGACGTACCGAGCATCAAGCTCGTCGACACCGCGCTTCGGTGCATTGTCGACAAGCCGCTCATGGTGCTGGCCCTGGCTCGTCCCGAGGTGCAAGAGCGCTTTCCCGGTCTGTGGGCGGAACGCAACGTACAGACCGTCCAGCTTCGCGAGCTCAGCCGCAAGGCGTGCGAGAAGCTCGTCCTCGAAGTCCTCGGCGAGAATGCCGCCCGCGAAACCGTTGCGCGAGTGGTCGATCGGGCTGGCGGCAACGTCTTCTTTCTCGAGGAGCTGATCCGGATGGTGGTTCAGCACCAGGGAGATGCGCTGCCCGAGACCGTCCTCGCCATCGTCCAGGCCAGGCTCGAGCGCCTGCCTCCGGAAGCCCGCCGGATTCTGCGCGCGGCCAGCATCTTCGGGACCCATTTTTCCCCCGGTGGCGTCGGAGCTCTGCTCGGACAGACCATCGCCGCCGACGCCATTGGCGATTGGCT
>JAZDLZ010000410.1:0-2798 GCA_043801535.1 Pseudomonadota bacterium | reverse complement strand
CGGCCATTCATTGGAGTGCCATGTCACCGTCGCGCCGCCGATTGCTGCGGCGAGAATAGCACCTCGAAAGAGGAATGGAACAAGGAACTAGGGACTAGGCACAGGGAACAGCACAACCAACGGCTTTTGTTCACACCCTTGATGGCCCTGTCAGTTGGGGGACCTGAAGCCGTAGCTTCCTAGGAGCTCTGCTTCCTTTTCTTGCGCTCGACGTAGCCTTCGATGTTTGTCTGGCGAACGCGCGACAAAGCGAGCGAACCAGCGGGAACGTCCTGAGTCACCGTGGTACCCGCTCCAACATAGGCCCCTTTGCCCACTTTCACTGGTGCCACAAGTTGGGTATCCGATCCGATAAAGACACCCTCTTCGATCACTGTTCGGTGCTTGGCAATTCCATCGTAGTTGCAGGTTATGGTTCCTGCTCCCACGTTAACCCTTGGACCGATTTCGACATCACCAAGATAGGTCAAATGGTTCGCCTTGCTGCCAGCCCCAAGGTGTGCCTTCTTGCTCTCGACAAAGTTTCCAAGGTGGACGTCATCGCCCAAATGGGTCCCTGGCCGGCAGTGGGCGAATGGTCCTACTTGGGCTCTTAGCCCCACGTGCGACTCGGTAATCACACAGTAGGGCTTGATCACCACGTCGTCAGCGACCTCCGAGTCGGCAAGAACGCTGCCGACATCGATTCGTACTCGCGCGCCAATCGAAGTCGATCCCCGGAGCGATACCATTGCGCCAATCTCGGTGTCCCTGCCAATCGCATTGACGTCGACATCAATGTGCGTCGAGCCTGGATCGCAGATGGTCACGCCAGACTTCATCCAACGAACGGCAATCTGGCGCCGAGCGACTGCGTCGAGTCGGGCCAATTCGACCCGATCGTTGACACCCGCCACCTCGTCGAAGGGAGCCTCGACAACCGGGGTATCCTCGCCGGCCTGACTCGCCAAGGAAACCAGATCCGTAAGATAGAGCTCGCCCTGGGCGTTGTTGGCCACCAACCGGCCAATGCTTTCCCGGAGAAATCCCAGCGTTATGGCATAAATACCGGCATTGACCTCTTCTATCGCTCGAACATTCTCCGGCGCGTCTTTCTCCTCGACGATCGAGGTCAGTCGGCCCTGGGCATCACGAACCAGACGTCCATAGCCAGCTGGAGATGGCGGGCGAGAAGAAACCAGAGCAAGGCAGGAGGCGCCTTGGCTGTCGAGAAGGCGCGCTGCGGTTTCTCGGCTCAAGAGTGGAACATCGCCGTACAGAACCAGCGTCCTGGAGCTGCCAGGCTGGTCTTCGAGCGCCGAAAGAGCCTTGCGCACAGCATCGCCAGTGCCAAGTTGTGGTTCCTGAAGCACAATCGCTGGCATTCCTTCTTCACCGTAACGCCGTTGCAGGAAGGCGCGAACTGCGTCGGCTTTGTGCCCAAGCACGACCACAATCCGTCTGGCGCCCATTGTCCGGGCAAGCTCGATTGGCCAGGCAACCAGGGGACGGCCAGCAACACAGTGCAGTACCTTGGCCGTGTCGCTCCGCATTCGCGTCCCCTGTCCGGCCGCAAGCACAATCGCGGTGAAATCATGGCTGACAAGCATCCTATTGGCCTCCACAGACAGCACTGGGACTCGAGGCGCGCGCTGAGACAGAAGAATCGTCAGAATCGTCGCTGTTCGGCGCTCCGTCGGCCTCGCTGAATGGAAAAGTTGCCCCACTATCCGGGCTAAGGACAGCGAGTGGCATACCACAATCCAATCACGTCGGGAGGATTCCACCGGCCGTAGAAGTAGTGGACTCTCCCGGTCGGATCGACGGCCAGTGCCGGATAGTACGGACTGAGGTACTGGTCCGAAATCTGCTGGGGGAGGCCCCAGGACGACGCTGTACGCTCGGCGTACATCATGGAGGTGGGCTCGTAGGTCAGCCAGGCAGCGTGGACGGCTCCTTTGCTGTCGACGAAAATAGAGACTGGGTCATCGGCCTTGTTGCCGGAAGTCAGTGTCGAATAGCTCCAGCTCGTGTCGCTCCTTCCCTTGAAGGCGTATTTCACGAATTTGGTTGCCCTGACGTAGAGAACATGGATGCCACCGCTACTATCAACGGCAATCGATTGATCGACGGCGTTCTCGCTACCGACGCTACTGTCGATTGGCTCGGATTTCCATTCAGTGTCGTTGATCGCTCGATATGCATATTTCACCGCGCCATTGGTTGCGTCGTGATGAACGATATGAACGCCATTCAGGTAATCGACGGCCAAGTCGGGGTCGACGCCAACTTTACCGGTGGAATCGATGACTTCCCGCTTCCAGCTCTGTCCGCCACCGTATGGCAGGTAGGCATAGCGGAGATCGGAGCTCGTCGAGTCGGGATAGGCGACGTGAGCTCCACCGGTGCCGTCGACAGCGATCGAAGAGCTCCAGCCCAAGGATAGTCCGGGCGAGGCATCGACGGTGGTTACTGTCCACGCCGAAGCTCCGAATGGACGACTGACGACCTTGAGCACCTCGTCACCGCTATCCAGCCGACAGCTAGTACTGATGTACACCCCGAGGTTGTCGGCAGCAATCGAAGACGAGGAGCCGCACTTGGAGGTCTGACTTCGGAGATCCTCGAATGACCAGGCACCATCGCTGTTGCGATAGGCATACGCGAGCCCCCACGCGTCGTTGTTCCCTCTGCTGTACACAACGTGGAGCCAGCCTTGAGCATCGACTGCCAGCGCGGACACGAAGCTGGTTTCGCTCCCACCCTCGAAGACCGTGGTCGACCACGAGCCGCTGCCGCACCAGCCGCAGACATTGGCT
>JAZDLZ010000405.1:0-6897 GCA_043801535.1 Pseudomonadota bacterium | reverse complement strand
CGCGACAATACAACCATACCGCATCACACCCCTCGGCGCCGTATCACGTCAGGACACTCGACAGGCTCGACTTGTCCCCAGGCGGGCCGATCGATGCGTTCCCGGGCACTTCCTATTCGGCACCTACGGTCGCGGGGCTTGCCGGAATCCTGTTGGCGTTGAACCCAGGCTTGAAGACCGAGGGGGCGCTGACGTTTCCGCAGCGGGTTCGCAATGTCCTCTACTACACCGCCGACCCCCTGAATGAGCTTCGCGCCGATGGCGGCGGTCCCCGCATCAATGCCCTGCGCGCAATCCAGCGCGTCACTGGCGACGCCAACCTCGACGGTCTTGTCACCGACGACGACTACTTCATCGTGAAGGACATCGTCGACAAGGTCGCCGGTGCTCTCGCCGCCGCCGACTGCACCGAGGTTTCGGCCAAATGCAGGGCGGACTTGAACGGAGACGGACAGGTAGACCAGCTCGATGCGGATCGCGTCCTTCTCGTCGTTGACTGCCAGGATCGCGACGTCGGTGGTGACACCCGGTTCGCCGCTCTCCAAGCGGCCTTGCCCAGTGCGTCCCGAATGCGCTGCCGGCCAGGGCGAAGAACTGTCCCAAAATCACCGAGTGGGTACCATGGTATCGGTGATTTCGGTGATTCTGGTATCCACCGACGTCGGTGGTGACACCAAATACAAACGACAGATTCGTGAGCCTCAACGACGTGCGATCGCGGATTGGCAAAGATCCAAGCCAGCGAGCCGTCCATGGCGACGCACGGCTTGGCGAAATTGCCGCCGCGGACGGCAATTAACCCCGGGGCCGTGCCACTCCTGACCCCTGCTCGTTGATGGTGACGACCGGGATATTCCTGGAATCATTGAAGAAATACGTCGATCCGATTTGGCACAGGACGGGGGACCAACGAGCAACGATCACACCCGGACGCAGCTGTGGCGATGGACTTGTGCTCGCGTCCCCGCTAGCCTAGCGACATGTCGTTGCACCGATTCGAAGGTACTTTCACTGCGCTGGTTACCCCTTTCCGCGATGGCCGGATCGACAGTCGGGCGCTCCTCGATCTAGTCGAGGAACAAATCACGGCTGGAGTCGACGGTCTCGTCGCGGTGGGCACGACCGGCGAGAGCCCAACAGTCGCGCCCGAGGAGTATGCCCAAGTCGTCGCCATGATGGTTGGAGCTGCCCGAGGCAGGGTACCCGTCGTCGCTGGAGCGGGCTCGAGCTCTACCGCCCACGCCATCGAGATGGGCCACGCAGCCAAGCACGCCAAGGCCGATGGTCTCCTGGTCGTGACGCCCTACTACAACAAGCCAACCCAGGACGGCCTGTATCGGCACTTTCGGGCGATCGTCGACACGGTTGGCCTGCCAACGATCCTCTACAACGTACCCGGCCGCACCGGCTGCGACCTGCTACCTGCGACCATCGCCCGGCTTGCCGATCTCGAGCTTGTCGTCGGAGTAAAGGAGGCCACTGGCCAGGTCCTTCGAGCGACCCAGATCATCCAAGAAGTCGGCGACCGCCTTGCTGTCCTGTCGGGGGACGACTTCACGGCGATGCCACTCTACGCTGTCGGGGCTCGCGGGGTGATTTCGGTCGTGTCGAACGTCGATCCTCGCTCGATGGTCGAGATGTGGCGGTCGGCAAACAAGGGCGACTATGCGCGGGCCCGCGAGCTTCACTACCACCTTCAACCGCTCGCCGAAGCGATGTTCTGCGAGCCGAACCCGATTCCAGTCAAATGCGCGCTAGCCTTGATGGGCAGGATCGCCGAGGAGCTGCGCCCGCCCCTTTTCCCGCTATCCGGCCCGGCGCGCGAACGGCTGGCTGCTCTCTTGAAAGCACGGGGCTTGTCGTGACCGTCCGGGTGGCAGTAACCGGAGCCGCTGGCAAGATGGGATCGATGGTCGTCGACGCCGCCCAGGAACGCGGCGACGCGATCGGCCTGGCCTCGCTCCTGGAACGACCAGACCATCCCAGCCTCGGGAAGGCGATCGCACCTGGTCTGAGTATTGGCGCTGACGCGGCCGCTGCTCTTGCCTGCGCCGACGTTTGCATCGATTTCAGCACGCCAGCGACGACGGCCCAGCTCGTCGAGATCGCAGCCGCGAAACGGGTGGCCATGGTCATCGGCACTACCGGGCTCGACGTGGCGTGTCGCGAGTCGATAGAACGAGCAGCAGCCAGCATCCCCGTTGTGCTCGCGCCCAACTTCTCCCTCGGAATTGGACTATTGCTTCGCCTTGTCGAGCAAATGGCGCGCGTGCTCGGACCAGACTTCGACGTCGAAGTAGTGGAGCTTCACCACCGCCTGAAGAGGGACGCCCCGTCAGGCACTGCGCTGGCGCTTGGAGACGCAATCCTCAAGGGACGAGGCGACGCAAACCAGGGATGCCTCCGGCTGGCTCGCGAGGGAGAGACCGGTGCCCGCACAGCGCAAGAAGTCGGCGTCATGGCACTACGCGGCGGCGATGTGGTTGGCGAGCACACTGTCTTCTTTCTCGGACCAGGCGAGCGCCTGGAAATCACTCATCGCGCCGGGTCGCGAGCAATCTTCGCCCGAGGCGCGGTCCGCGCCGCCCTCTGGATCTGCGGCAAGCCACCAGGCCTGTACGGAATCGCCGACGTCCTGGGTCTGACAGGAACACCGGCTGACAGGAACACCGGCTGAAGACGGTGAGCCAACAATTCGGGTCCAGCTAGTGACCGACGGGTCAAGCGAGGACGCTCCACCCCCCACGGAGAGCGACACACACCCCACCCCCGACGCCCACGCCCACGACACCATGGCTCCGTGCTTGCATCGACTCAGGCAATGGAGCCTCGGCTTGATGCCCAGACCAAGGCGGTCTTCCAGGAAGTC
Organism: Pseudomonadota bacterium; assembly: GCA_043801535.1. GTDB lineage: Bacteria > Myxococcota_A > Polyangia > Haliangiales > SHYZ01 > JAZDLZ01. The sequence continues at coordinate 4,028 of JAZDLZ010000405.1, read as the reverse complement.
CTGTTCGCTCTCAGGGAGGAGGGACTACGCTTCATCATCGGCGGTGCTTTCGCTCTCAACCACTTCACCGGAGTCTGGAGATTCACCAAAGACCTCGACGTCTTCTGTGAGCCAAGAGTCGGACCTCAGGTATTGGCCGCACTACGAAAACGGGGATTCGCGTCTCACCTCGAGGAGAAGCACTGGCTCGGGAAGGCGTTCAAGAACGACGCGCTGGTCGACGTGATTTGGGGCTGCGGCAACTGGACTTCCTTTGTCGACGAGAGCTGGTATTGCCGCGCAGTTCAGGCCACGATCCTGGGGGAAAACACGCTCGTAGCGTGTCCGGCCGACATCATTCTCTCCAAGTCGTACGTCGCTGGTCGGGAGCGATTCGACGGGACGGACATCGCCCACCTGATCCATTCGTGCGGCAGAACCTTTGACTGGCCAGCGCTGGTGAACCGATTCGGCGACCATTGGCTGCTATTGCTGCACTATTTGGTGTTGTTTCGCTTCGTATACCCGCAGGAAAGAGAAATCGCTCCGACGAGCCTAATCAGAGACCTCGCCCTGAATATCGGTACCGATGCCGAAGTAAGCGATGGGCTTGCCTTTCGCGGACCACTTCTCGACCGATACGGGTATCTGCACGACATGCTGGCCCACGGATGGCCAGACCCTCGAGAAGTCCTGGCAGCACGAGCAGGGTTGCCAATCGCTGATGTGGAGCTTCGCCGGCAGCTGGACAAAGAGGCGCTCGAAGCAGGTGTTCCGTACAAACGAGAACGAGAAGGATGCACACCCGTGCCCGACAGTCACGGCTGCGGCAGCCTCGTGGAATAAGAATAACGTCTCGAGGCGCGCTAGCGCCGAGCCGAATCAGGGCGTCGCTGCCGCACTGGCGATCTGATTCACCTTGCCCAGCCCTTCCTCGAGCTCGGCCAAACGAGCTCTTTCGCCTCGCAAGTCATCCTCGAGGGCGGCGAGCTGCTGATGGAGATCGTGGAGCCCGCTCGGATTCGCTGCTGCTGGCAGGCTGGCCTTGGCGCCTTCGATCTCCTGTCTCAATCCCTTGACGACTCGCTCGAGCTCCTGCCGCTCTTTCTCGGTCCGGGCCGCCTCGTCGACAACCGAGATCAGCTTCTTCGATGCCTCCTCCATGGCTCGGGCGAGCGCCGTCTGGGCAGCCTGGCGCTGCGCTCGGGCGTTCTCTACCGCCTGGGCTCTGCTCGTCTCGAGCTCGGTCTGCATCTCTCCGATCTTGCGCCAGAGCTCGTCGGACTTGGCCTCTGTCTCTTTCCACCGCGCAACGGCTTTCTCGGTTGCCTCGGTCTGCTCGCGCAGCGCCGTTTGGAGATCGACAACTCGCTGAGCCGTGGCACCGTCCGGTGGCAGCTGCGACGGCGGCTGGGAGGATTCCCCGTCCGATCCCCACCCCGCTTCCAACGGCGGCTGCAACCCGTTCGTCTTGGTGCTCTGGCCAAGCCGCAAGAGCTCGCCTTCAGCTCGAGCTGCGCGGGACCGTACTTCTTTGAGATCGCCCTCTAGCGACTCGGCAATGCTTCGGGCCTTCTTTTGCTCTTGCAAGGCAGCCTCGCGAGCGGCCTGGACCCGCGCCAACTCCTCGCGAAGCTCGGCAACATAGGAATCCCGTTCGGCGAGCTGCGCCGTCTTCTCCTTCATCTCCTTCTCGTGAATCGCCGCTGCCTGCGCCAGCACGGTGGGCGACGGAGGCGGCGGCTCACCGAGCTGAAGCTGTCCTTCCAGCTCGGTGACCTTCCACTCGAGCTCCTGTCGTTGCGTTGCCAGGCGGGCGCTCGCGCGCTCCAACTCGGCATTCCGGATCCGGATCCGTTCGAGCTCGACTCCTGCCGCAGCAGCAGCCTGCGCCCGGGCAGTGCTCTCTCGTTCCAGCGCCGCCACGGATTTGGACTCCGCCTCGTTGGCGCGCGCCTCCAATGCGCTGACCCGCGCCTGCGCCGCTGCGAGTCGGGTTTCGGCGCTACCTGCCCGGGTTTCTGCCGCATTGGCGCGTGTCTCTGCCGCGGCGGTCAGAGCTTGCGCCTTCTTCGCCCGGGCTTCTGCGTCGCTAATCCGGGATCCTGTCTCTCCGGCGCGACTCTCGGCCGCGCTCGCTCGAGACTCTACCTCGCGAACCCGAGACTCTACTTCGCGAGCCCGAGACTCCGCCGCGCGAACCTTGGCCTCTGCCTCGCGAGCCTTGGTTTCCGCCTCGCGTACCTGACCCTCTGCCTCACTGGCGCGACGCCGCGCTGCCTCCGCTTCCTGCCTTGTCGATGCCAGCTCACCGGCAGCATCGGCCGTCACTCGGCCGATCTCTTCCTCGGCACGGGCAATCCGGGCATTCAGAGCATCAATCTCGCTCTGCGCTTCGGCTAGCTTGTCTTGCGAACGAACAAGGCGGCGTCTCGCATCCGCGTCGTCACCGAGACCTCCACGAGTCTGCGCCAAGTGCTCGCTCAGCGCACTTCCACCTGCCTCGCCGCTCCTTCTGCCCGCTCCTCCGGCACCGTCGGCTTCTCCGAAAACCTCGACGATGGCGTCGAGTCCCTCGACGGCAGGGAGCTGCACGACAGTGTACCCGCGAAGCGAGGTCGGCCGGGCACCGGCAACGGCCACGTATTCGAGCACTCCCTCAGTCCCCTCCCCCGCACTGGCCATCGACGTATCCAACTCGAGCTCTGGCAACTCGGCATCGTCCTCGGCAAACTCCACCATGGAGAAACCGACGAACGGCGACATGGCAAACATCCGCACTCTGCCGAACAGGGGTTCGAGGGCGTCAACCAGATCGTGGTACTTGACGCCACGCCGACTCTGGCGACGATCCCCACTCGGCACGGTGACCATGACCTGCCCTTCTTCGGCCAGGACTCGTCTTGCTTCCTCGAGGAAACCGAGCCAACGAACCAGCTCAGCCCCTTCGGGAACACAAATCACGTCGAACGAGCCGTCCTCGAGATCCAGCGATCCATAGTCGGCCACCTGGAACTCGAGATTGGGTCGGCGATAGGCATTACGAGCCGATTCCACTGCGCTCTGCGAACGATCGACTCCGAGCACCCAGCTCGCTCCGTTCTGGGCGAGGTAGTTTGCGCCAGCACCATTACCACTGCTGATCTCGAGCATTCGACGGCCGCGATAGAGCTCCGTTAGATACAGATAGGGGGGAAGACGGCGGTATTTTGAAACACGATGCGATTCCATCAAGCCTCCGGCGGGGAGCAGACCAAATCATTCGACGATTGGCAACCTGTTTATGACGAAGTATCACTAGTAGCGAATCCGAAAGGTCTTGTCAGCCTCGGTTGGCGCCAACCAAACCACACTCACGTCCTTCACCCGAGCACCGGGAGAGCCTCGCCGGCACCAAGAGAGCATTTGCTCGAGCGACGCCACCGGGCCTTCAGCTTCGATCTCGACAGTTCCGTCGGATAGATTACGCACCCAACCAACCAAGCCCAAGAGTGTTGCTTCTTCCGCGGCATATGCTCGAAAGGAGACTCCCTGCACCCTTCCACTGACAATGACACGAAACCGATTGCGCTCCATCGAAACTCCTTGACACAAGACCAACCAGCCCCTAATTCTACAGAAAACAAGTCGCATCGCTGTCCCAAACCATATCCGATCCGTACCAATCCCCCATAGCACCTCGCCTCGGAGGAGTGTCGCTGCATGAACCTCACCGAATTGAAGCGCAAGAGCATCAAAGAGCTCTGCATGATGGCCCATGAGTATAACGTCGAGGGAGCTTCCTCGCTACGCAAGCAGGAGCTGATCTTTGCGCTCCTCAACGCCCGGGCCGACCAAAAAGGAGAGATATGGGCTGAGGGAGTCCTGGAAACCCTGCCAGACGGTTTCGGATTTCTACGGGCACCCGACTACAACTACCTGCCAGGCCCAGACGACATCTACGTATCACCTTCCCAGATTCGCCGTTTCAATTTGCGCACTGGCGACACGGTGACTGGCCAGATCAGACCGCCCAAGGACTCCGAGCGCTACTTCGCGTTGCTCAAGGT
>JAZDLZ010000337.1:0-10882 GCA_043801535.1 Pseudomonadota bacterium | reverse complement strand
CCTGTCACCGGCAAGTGGCCAAATAGTCGTATGGCGCGGGGGCGTGAAGCGCGGCCCCAAAACGGCGATAGTGACCCCGAGCGCAGCGCGGCTCCGCCGCGCGGAGAGTCTGCTTTACAAAGGCGTTCTCCTGAGGTTTGCTTGGGGCACGCCTTGGTCTATTGGCGAATGTTTTAGGCTGGAGGAAAGACTATGAAGAATGGATTGGCAATGCGCTGCGCGTGGTACGCATCTCTCCTGGCTGTGGCGGCTTGTCACCGGTCAGACATTGGAGAGGAACCGGTCGTCGGTGGCCACGGCTACGGTCGATCGGCGGTCGCGAACAGTGGGGATTTCGCGGAAGTGGCTGCGGTAAGCTATCCGCTCGGTTCCCTCGATTGGCATCTCAACGACGTCGTTGTGCTGCCGATAGTCAAGAAGGTCAGCATGTTCGCGCAGTCCCTCGACATCGACGGCAGCACGCTGATTGTGGGTTCCACCGAATGGGGTCCTGAGTATGGTCAAGAGTATTTTGGAGCCGACGTCTTTGTCTGGAACGGGACCGATTGGGTTCACAAGGATGGTCTGCTGGCAGAGATCGAAGCCACGTATGTGGCCAACTATGCCTGGGCCGTGGCGGTTGGCGGAAACATCGCGGCGGTGGGAGCGCCCAACGAGGTGGACGCCGCCGGTCGCGCCACCGGTGCGGTGTTCATCTTCCTGCGCAACGAGCAGGGTACGTGGTCGTTCAAGGAGAAGCTCATTCCGGAGAACGCCGGAGTCGACTGGTTTGGCTCGGCGGTGGATCTCGATGGCGATACGCTGTTGGTCGGGGCGCAGTTCGCTAAAAACGAAGCTGGCTTGAATGCCGGCGCTGCGTACTTCTACACCTGGAACCAATCCTTGAACCAATCGTCCGGTGGTTTCGAGGAAGGCCAGAGGGTGATCGCCGGTGATGGCGGCAAGATGCATCTCTTTGGCATTTCGGTCAGTCTCGACGGGGACACCGCGGCGATTGGCGCGCGATACGCCACCGCCGACACTGCGGAACCAGTGAACGGCGCCGGTGCGGTCTATGTCTTCCGCAACGATGGAGCCTCCTGGCAAAAAGAAAGGAAGCTCTGGGCCAGCGATCCGGCCACGAACGCCAGCTTTGGCCAGTCAGTGGCTCTCGACGGGGACACTCTTATTGCGGGTGCCGACTCGATTGCCGATGCCGGAACCGGAGCGAACGGAGCAGCCTATGTGTTTGTGCGTACCGAGGCCCAAGGGTGGCAACAGGAGCAGAAGTTGGTGGCGGCGACCGGTTTCAAGGGTTCCAGTTTTGGCCAATCAGTGGCGATCAAGGAAAACCTGATCGCCATTGGAGCACCATGGTACGGCGGAACCGACAATACCCAGGAGGGCGCTGCCTACATCTTCGCCAGATCCGAGGGCGTCTGGACCCAGATTACCGAGTTCCAGGCACCGGGCACTGCCAAGGAAGACGAGTTTGGCGCCGCCATTGCCTTGGAGGAGTCGATGGCGATAGTCGGAGCGCCGAACTTCGACTACAACGGCGTGGAAAACTCCGGCGCTGCTTTCAGCTTCACTTTTATTCGCGAGAAGGGAACACCCTGTGACGATGCGGAGCAGTGCAGCACTGGCTACTGCGTCGACGGAGTCTGCTGCGACAGCGAGTGCGGAGCGGGCGATACGACTGACTGCCAGGCCTGCCGGGCAGGGTTGGGGGCGGTCGAAGATGGCACCTGTACTCTCACCACCGTGGTATGCCGTCCTTCCCGAGATGGGGCTCCTTGCGATGCGCCCGAGGTGTGCGATGGCAAGTCAGTGGCCTGTCCAGAGGACGTGCTGGCAGGCTCGACCTTCGAATGCCGGCCAGCGAGCAATAGCTGCGATCTGCCCGAGCTTTGCACTCTCGGTACCGATCAGTGTCCGGGCGACACGCAGGCAGAAGACGGCGCGACCTGCGAGGACGCCAGCCCCTGTTTCGAGGGAGGCAAGTGCCAGGATGGAGTGTGCGAGGGAGGCAGCTACGTTCTTTCCTTCACTCCGGCCGGCCTGACAATCTATACCGTGCAAGGACCAAAGACAGCGATCCAGACTGTCGAGAACAAGGGCACGGTGCAGGACATCGTTGTCACCGGTGCGTCCGCCTCCCCGGCCGATACTTTCGCAGTCGTGAGCCCGGCGGAATGGCCATTGACCATCGCGCCCGGGAAGAGCGCGGAGCTGCAGATCCGATTCGTGGCTGCTGCCGCTGGCACCAAGACCGGCAGTCTCTATCTCGACCTGGCGGGTTGCGCGCAGAAGATGCTGCCCCTCGTCGGTATTGCCGAGAAGGATCCGGCGGCCGTCGACGCCGCTTCGCCCGATTCCGAGCTCGGGCCTGCCGATGCGCAGCCTCCCCAGGTGGATGGCGGGAACACCGACGGCGGTGGTGCCGGGGACATCGATGCCTTTCCGGACGACGGAGCGGGTGGTGGCCTTGGCGTCGATGCTGGCACCGATGCTAACGTCGATGATCGTGACAGCGAGAGTCCGCAGCCGGACAGTCCAGGGAAGACCGTCGAATCCACCGACTCGGGGTGCAACTGCTCTGTCGGGCACTCGACCTCTGCGGCGATGGGCGAGCTTTTCTCGTTTGCCTTGGTACCGTGGTTGGCGTTTCTCGGCGTGCTGGGAATCAGACGCCGGCGCGGCAACTAGGCAACTAGGAGTCTTGCCTTCGGCTCCAGGGATGGGCCAGCAGGCGACACTCCGCAGCCGAGAGCACGTGGCTTTCAGAAATCGCATTTTTTGTTTGGAGGAAAGAGAATATGAAGAATACGCGGAACGGATTGACAGCGCTGAACGCGCTCGCGCTCGCGCTCGCAGCATCGACGTGCCAGACGCCGTCGCCAGATGGCAAGCAGTCGCCGGGATTGGCAGAGCTGGCCGGTAGCTCTGGCGAAACTGCTGGGATTGCAGTGGCCAGCTATCCGCTCGGCTCGCTCGATTGGCACCTCAACGACACGATCGAGCCTCCGGTAGTGGAGGAATACAGCTTCTTCGGCCAGTCTCTCGATCTCGATGGCAGCGCGCTGATCGTTGGCGCGACGCAATGGACAGACGAGCAGAAGTACTATGGCGCCGAGATCTACCTCTGGAACGGCACCGAGTGGTACCACAAGGACACTTTGAAGGCGGAAATCAACGAGGAGTTTGTGTCGAACTACGCCTGGGACGTGGCGATCAGCGGCAACATCGCGGCAGTCGGAGCGCCGAACGAAGACAACGACGATGGCGACTCCACTGGCGCGGTGTTCATCTTCCAGCGTAACGAGCAAGGTGCCTGGTCTTTTTCGGAGAAGCTGATTTCGAGCTACGCTGGCCCGGCTGCCTGGTTTGGTTCGTCGGTGGATCTGGATGGGGATACCCTGCTGGTCGGAATGATGAACGGGTCGGTCGACGGAGTCTGGGGTGTGGGGTCTGCCCACGTATTCTCGAAAAGCACCCAGATCGGTCGTTTCCTGGAAGGACCTCGGTTGCTCGCCGGCAATGGTGTCAAGGGAGACCATTTCGGCATATCCGCTTGTCTCGACGGCAACACTGCGGTGGTTGGCGCGCCACGGGCAACTGCCGCGGGAGTGGGGAGCGCCGGAGCGGTCTATGTATTCCGCAACGATGGCAGCTCGTGGGAACGGGACAGCAAGCTCTGGGCGAGCGTTCCCGAGGCGTGGGCTGACTTTGGCGCATCGGTGGCTATTGATGGTGATAGTCTAATCGTGGGAGCTGACGGCGACTCGGGAGCTGGTGGCGGAGCATTCGGGGCAGCCTACGTGTTCACGCGCTCCGAGGAGCTGGGGTGGCAGCTCCAGCAGAGGATCGTGCCGGCAACTGGCTATACTGGCGTTGGCTTCGGCCATTCGGTTGCAATCAGGGGCAATCTGGCGGCGATCGGCGCTTCTGGCTACGGCGGGACCGACAATACCAAGGAGGGAGCCGCCTACATCTTTGCCAGATACGAGGACAACTGGACGCAGATTGCCGAGTTCCAGGCACCGAATACCACCAGCGACGACTATTTCGGGAGCGACATTGTCCTGGACCAGGCAACCGCGATAGTGGGTGCAGACTCCTACGACTACAACAAGGTCAAGGGCTCCGGCGCCGCCTTCAGCTTTACCTTCATTCGGGAGAAAGGGACGCCCTGCGACGAGGCGGAAGAGTGCAGCACTGGTTTCTGCGTCGATGGGGTCTGCTGCGATAGCGCCTGTGGAAACGGCGATCCCAGTGATTGCCAGGCGTGCAGCGCGGCGCGAGGTGCGACCGAGGATGGCACCTGCACCCTCACCACCACGGTGTGCCGTCCTTCCCGAGATGGGGCTCCTTGCGATGCGCCCGAGGTGTGCGATGGCAAGTCAGTGGCGTGTCCAGAGGACGTGCTGGCTGGTCCGGAAGACGAATGCCGGCCAGCCGGCGACAGCTGTGATCTGCCCGAGCTGTGCACGCTTGGCACCGATCAGTGCCCGAGCGACAAGTGGGCTGGCAATGGCACAGACTGCGAGGAAGCTAGCCCGTGCTTGGAGGGTGGCAAGTGCCAGGATGGCGTCTGTCGAGGGGGTAGCTTCGTTCTTGTCTTCACCCCGGCGAGTCTCACGATCTACACGGTGCAAGAGCCGAAGATCGCCAGCCAGACCGTCGAGAACAAGGGAGCTCTGCAGGACGTCGTTTTCACCGGGGCGTCGACTTCTCCGGCGGAGAGCTTCGAGATCGTGAGCCCGGCAGAGTGGCCACTGACCCTCTCACCCGGGGCAAGCGCGACCCTGCAGATCCGCTTCGTACCTGCTGCCGCCGGCACCAAGACTGGCAATCTCTATCTCGAGATGGCCGGCTGCGACGAGAAAATGCTGCCGCTCGTCGGCATTGCCGAGAAAGACCCGGTGTCACCAGCCAGCGACGCGGCCTTGTCCGACGCCGGGCTCGGGACTGATGCGCAATCGACGCTGATCGACGCTGGGAGCGCCGATGCCGCGCCAGCCGATGGCGCGCTCGCCGACGCCGCAAGTAGTGACGTCGATGCCCAGCCTCGGGCTGACGGGGCTCCCTCGCCAGATAGCGGCTCGCCGGCCAACGTCGATGCGGTTCGGGACGACGCCGGGAGAATCGACGAGCCCGACGATTCCGGATGTGGCTGTTCGGTTGGGCAATCGACTACTCCTTTTGGAGCCTTTGCCCATTCTGCCTGGGCGCCATTGTGCGTGCTGCTTGTCGTCTTGGCCGTCAGGCGTCGAGCTCGAACCTGATTTCCTGATTCTCCGATTCTCCGATTTCCATCAATGCTTGCAGTGGACTCAGATTTCCGAGTTCCAGGCGCCGGATACGGAGTGGCATGATTTCTTCGGCTGGGACTTGGAGCTCGATTCGACCATGGCAGTAGTGGGGGCGCCAGAGTACGACTACAACGCGACGACGGACACGGGTGCTGCGTTCAGCTTCAGCTTCCTCCGCTCGGCCGGAGTTCCTTGCGAGGCGGCGCTCCAGTGCATTACCGGTCACTGCGCCGACGGTGTTTGCTGCGACAACGATTGCGGCAATAGCGATCCGACCGATTGCCAGGCCTGCACGGCAGCCCTGGGCGCCGACGAGGATGGCATTTGCTCCCTGACTACCGTTGTCTGCCGTCCTGCCCGCGAAGGAGCTCCGTGCGACGCGCCCGAGGTGTGCGACGGCCATACGATCGCCTGTCCCGAGGACGTGCTGGCAGGCCCGACCGTGGAATGCCGGGGAGCGACCGATAGTTGCGACGTACCCGAGCTGTGCACCGGCAGCACTGATCAATGCCCGACCGACCAACAGGCAGACAACGGCGCCACTTGCGAGAATGCCAGCCCGTGCTTCGAGGGTGGCACCTGCAGCGGCGGTGCCTGTTCGGGAGGTAGCTACGTCCTTTCCTTTGCTCCGCCAGCCCTTTCCATCTTCACCGTGCGAGATCCCAAGGTTGCTACTCAGGTCGTCAAGAACGAGGGGACGCTACAGACCATAATCGTTACTGGCGTATCGGTTTCGCCCGCGGATCTCTTCGAGATCGTGAGCCCGACGAGCTGGCCACTGGAGATTGCACCGGGGGCGAGCGCGTCACTCGAGATCCGATTCGTGCCCGATTCTGCCGGTACCAAGACGGGCGTGTTCTATCTCGAGCTTGCTGGCTGCGATCGGAAGATGCTGCCTCTGCTCGGCGTTGCCGAGCCGGATCCCGTGTCCTCCGATGCTGCCACGTTGGACTCGGATCCCGAGCTCGACGCCCAGTCTGTTGCTGCCGATGCCGCGCGCGTGGATGGCGGAGTTGGCAGCGACAGCGGATCCGGCAGCTACGACGGGGCCGCTGGCACTGGCGCCGACGCCACGCCGGCTGACGGCGCAAAGGGCGATACCGATGCCAAGCTGGCAGGCGATGCCCAAGGTCAGCGACCAGATGGTGAGCTGGCAGTTGACGGCAGCCTGCCTACTGGCGTCGACGCTGCCGCCCCAGACGCCGACAACCAGGGCGTATCCGAGTCCGGCGATTCGGGGTGCAACTGTTCGGTTGGCAGGCCGTCGAATCCGTCGGGAACCTTTTCCTCTTCCGCGGCAGCACCACTGCTGGCGCTGCTAGGGGTGTTTTTCGTCAGGCGCCGCCGCCGGCCTCGGTCTTCGCCGTAGCGCTCTTCGCATCCGTGCGTTTGCCGCCAGTCATGCCGTAGCTCTCGAGCTTGCCTTAGCGCCGGAGCTCGAGCCACTCCTGAGCACGGAGCTTGGCGCTGGCAATTCGCTCCTTCGACCAGCTTTCCCCGCGAATCGGTAGCCCCGGACGGCCGGCCGCGAGTCGATCGCAAAGGAATGCCAAGGTTGCCTCCTTGCGGAACATCTGGGCTGCGCAGGAAGGCTCGCTCTCGAGATAGGACCAGGCAAGCCGCACCTGAAGCTGAGGCTCGTCCGCTCTCCGCAGATGGGGACGTTCGAGGATTCTCTTGGCACCGTCCAGATCGCCTTGCGCCAGACAGGCGTCAACGGCACGGATGGCTCCCCTGACCTGGCGCAGAAGCGGCCGATCAGGTCCCCAGTCGGAGTCTTGCAGGGGATCGGGCAAGGGAAGGAGCAGCTCCAAGCATTCTCGAAGAGGACAGCAATCGGCGTCAATGGCAAGCCCCTGTTGCCAGGCAGTGCGTGCGCCATCGTCGTCACCAAGCCACAGCAGCGCCAACCCAAGGATATGGTCGGCGTGTTGCCTTCCATGGTCATCGAGCTGGTCGACGGCAGTGGCCAGGATAGTTTCCCTCGCCTGCTCCCACCGATTCGCCGCGGCGAGCCTTTCCGCCAGGACGATTGCCAGGATGGAATTGTCGGGATGGTGCTCTCGTGCAAAGGAGAGCAGCGAGTCACTCTCCGTGCCGGTCAAGTGGCGGCACAGCAACGCCAGATCGGCAGGAGAGTCAGCGAGCTCGCGGCGACAGCTCTCGAGCCAGCTCGCTCGCTCGGTGGCGGCGAGCTCCTTGCAGTGCAACAGTTTCTCCCATGCTCTATGCCGGTCCCGAAGGAAACCAAAGCAAAGGACAGCCATGCCGATGCTGGCAGGAACAGCGCGCTGTTCCTGGTTCTGCCATCTCGAGCCGGCCAGTGGCGGAGGAATGGATGCCAGACGGATCGGGTGGACGCCGTCGTGGCACTCCATGACTGCCACGATGTGCCGATGGCGCGGATCCTGGACGAGCAGAGTCGATCGCGGGACTGCGGCACGCCACAACACCTCGGGCGCACGTCCTGGATGGCCAATACCCAGCGCGAACAGCTCGGGATTCTCGTCTTCTCCGTTGAGCACGAACGAGCAGTGGCTGGCCAATGCCGTTGCCAGGAAGCATGGACTCCGTACCCTGCTGCTCACGACGCGAGGTGGCGAAGATGCGGTTCCGTCGAGCGTGACCGAGCGCACCCACGAATCAACCAGTGTTCCGCCACCTCTGTCACCTCTGTCACCTCCGGCGTCGCTCCTGCTCTTGCAGCTACTGCCAATTCCGTCGGTGTCACCTCCATCGCCGGTTGTGGCCCTGTCTGTTCCGCGGTCCGCTCCATGTAATGGATCGCTGGCATCGTCGATCAAGCTCGAATCATTGCCGAGCACCAGGAAATTGGCGTCCTGCCAGTGGCTGGCGACTGCTTGAACGCCGATACTCCAGGGGCGGCTGACTGGGGTGCCACGTACGCTGTAAAGGCGGCAATCCCCGCTGGCGTGGACTGCTGCCACCAGAGCGCTTCCGTCGGCCGCGATCAGCGGCTGCATTCTGAAACACCGGTCGACTTCGCGGCACACCAGCCAACGCTGCACTGCGATGACCATTGCCGAGTCGACCCCGGAGCTCGTCTTGATCCAGAGATAGTCTCCCTCCGGACTGCACAGCGCACCGCACACCGTCGTGCCCGCTGCAAGAAACGGCTGCATGCTGCGGAACGCCCGGATTCCGTAGTCGGGAAGGGCAAGCTCTAGCGCGTAGACCCCGCCAACAATCCAGAGCGTCTTGCTGGTAACGTGTACGCTCACGAGATAGCCAAGAGGTTCGGGGGTACGCAGTCGCACGATCCGCCGGACCTCTCCGCTAGCTACGTCAACGATTTGGACGAAGACCCAGTTGCCCGCAGTCCAGGCAATGACCAATTCGTTCCCGTCGGGAGAGAGCCAGGGCGCAGGCGTGCTTGCCGTGCACTTCCAGACATGAGCAGCATTGGGCAGGGAGTCGAGCGTGTCGGGCGGATCGAGAGCGTGGGCAGCAAGCCGAAGCTCGCTGTCGATCCGTGAGCCGAGAGCGGCGATTTTCGTCGACCATCGCGAACGGCCGCTCGCGTCGAGGAGAGCGAGAGCGGCAGCATCGTCTCTGGCCTGAAAGAGGAGTCCAGCGGATTCCAGGCGTTGCAGTCGCTGGCTCAGTTTTTCGACCTCAGCGCATCGCTGCAGACGATCCTCGAGAGAACGGCGAGCGGCACGGCTGTCGTTTGAAAGTAGAGAAGCATCGATGGCCTGTAGCGCAGCCATCGTTTGGGGATAGTCGGCAGACGCAAGATCGGTTGCCAGGAGCTTGGCTAGCGTCTGTTCCGCCTGCTGGCGTCGCAATTCGAGCTTGCGTTGTCTGGCATCGCGCAGCAGGCCGGCAGCCGCTGGAAGAACGGCGAGCTCTCGTTCATAGGGCGCCAGAATCGCGAGAGCCGCGTCAGCACCGTCCTTCTCCAGCGCTGCCGTTGCCTGCTCGAACGCGCCAATGGCGGCGATCAGAGCACGCGCAGAGGCTCTCGTCTTGGCAGCATCGAGTTGCTCCAACCAATCGAGCGCCGGCCAGCAGACGAGGTGGCGCACTGCGGTGCGGCAGGCGCAGTCGAGGCCGAGGAACTCCTCGAGTCCTTCCGTTCGGTCGTCACTCTCGAGCTTTCGCGCGATTTCGCTTGCCCGACGCTCTACTCTCTGTTGGTGCGCCTCTTCCTCTGCCTTCTCGAGCTGGGCGGCGAGCCCTCCGGTAGCTGCGCCGAGCGCGGCAGCCTCGTGCAGACGCCGGCGTGCTTCTGTAAGGTTGCGGTCGACGGCCAAAGCCTTCTCGGCCGCCTGGAGGGCTTGCGCGGCCTTGCCGGCCTGGCGTGCTCCCTCGATCGTTCGCAGTGCTCGCCGGGCAACTGGGCTGTCCGAAAACTGCCGTAGCAGCTCGTGAGCTTTCTCTTCGGCCACGCCGTGATTTCCCGCTGAACAAAGGGCGACAAGCTCTGCCTCCAAGGGTGCTCGAGCCCGGTTCTTGGCCTCTTCGATCTCGGTTGCCAGAATGCCGATCTCCGACTCGACAACTCCCCCATCGCGGATATCGGCGAGCGTTCCTTCGGCCTCGAGGAAATCGCCAGATTCCAGGGCCTGTCGGGCCAGCGCCAGCATGACCGCCAATCGCCTGCCTCCGGTGACGCTGGACAGCCAGCTCCTTGCCTTGCTTCGATTTCCGAGACGAGCCGAGGCCAGTGCCAAAAAAAGCGCAATGCGTTCGTCCGCCAAGACGGCAGGCGGCAGAATCGACTCCAGGTCAAGTGCCGTGCTGTCCATGCCTAGCTGGTCGACGAAGAGCTCGAGGAGCGCCAAGGCGGCCGTCGTAGTGTCCCCGACGTTTCGCGAAGCGCCCAGAGCCTCGCGAAAGCGTTCCTCGGCGAGCTCGTAGTCGAATACCACGAGTGCATCTCTTCCCTGGGCCAGCAAGTGGGCCGTCTCGTTTGGCGACCGAAGGTGGTCATCTTGGCGGGAATCCACGAATCCGAGCATTGGTGGCTCAGCGGCGACCATCGCCGGTGAGCGATCCACGTCGAGCCTGAGCTGAATCGCCGCCCGAGCATCCTCGTCGAGCTCGTCGAGCACTGCATGGCAGGCATCAATGCCCGAATAGAGGTGGCGCAGCAGCACGACGCCGGCCTGGGCTTCGGCTTCGTCGCTTTCGATGCCTAGCTGTTCGCCGAAACAGCGCACCAGCAGGCTCTGGAGACGAGCCTTGAGCTTGTACCGTCGGTCGGTCTCCGCAGCAGGCAAGTCGTGTCCGGTAGGGTTGACGCGGCGAATGAGGTCCAGGATGACAGCGATGGCGGGTGGCGCTGGCCTGGCTAGCACTGCCTCGATTTCTGCAATGACGTCCTGCCGTCGAGCTGTCCGACTCTTGTCTCGTCTTCCCATGTGGCGAATGCCGTATTTGAGACACATTCGCTCGGGCCGCACAAGACGGGCAAAAGGAAGGGGGTGTGATCGTCCATGATTGTGCGGCCACCTACGTTCGTCGCCGGGACGTTCATGTGGCAGGAGGAATGCGCCATGGGCCAACGCAGGCACAGCGACGGCCATCGTCGTGGGGTCGGGACTGCGCTCGGAGCAGGATCG
>JAZDLZ010000166.1:0-8017 GCA_043801535.1 Pseudomonadota bacterium | reverse complement strand
CCGCCCGACGCGCCAATCATTCTGCCGGACGCCGCCGACTGCGAGGAAGGCTACGAAGACCGCGACGGCGATGGCATCTGCGAGAGCTGCGCCGCTGGCTATCAGGACAACGACGCCAACACCACCTGCTTGCCGAGCTGCGCCACCGCCGGGCTCTCATGTCCTTCGAATGCTAGCTGTTCGGATGCAGGCGGCGCTGCCCAGTGCGTGTGCGACTTCGGCTACCAGGACAACGACCACGACGGCGTCTGCAAGCTGACCTGCGAGTTCGCCTCGCTGTCGTGCGCTGCCCACCAGCACTGTAGCGACGAGTCGGGAAGCGCGGCCTGCGTGTGCGACGCTGGCTATCAAGACAACGACGCCAACCATACCTGCCTGCCAGACTGCGCCACCGCGGCGCCGGGCTGCGGAGACAATGGCGGGTGCAGCGACGCGATGGGAGCGGCGGTGTGCGAGTGCGCCGAAGGCTTTGCTGGCGAGCGCTGCGAAATCGACCTCGAGGACAGCCTCATCGCTCGCTATCTCCTCGACAGCAATGTCAAGGATGCGCTCGGCATCTACAATGCGCTCGGCATGGGGGCCCTGGCATACGGTGCCGATGCCTTTGGCGTGCCAGCGTCGGCGCTCGTCCTGGATGGCGCTTCCTTTGTGCAGCTTCCGGCGAGCGTGCAGGACGCGATCGCCATCGAGGCTGTCGCTCTGACGCTGTGGGTGCGCGTTGACAGCGTCCTCGGCGACCCGACCCTGGTGTCGTTTGGGACGAGCAGCGCCTCGACTGGCATCTCGCTGAACAGTACAACGGGCGTCCTGCAAGCCTGGATAGGTGACGACACCATCGAGAGCAGCACCGTTGTCAGCGCCGGTTCCTGGATGCACGTCGGACTGGTCAGCTATGAAGGCGGCGGCATGTGCCTCTATGTCAACGGAGCCGAGGTGAGCTGTGACTACTCCCACCGGGGACCCTTCCTGACCTCGACCGGCACCGGGCACTACTACTACCTCGGACGATCAGTGACCCCCGAGCCGCACTATCTCTCCGGCGCCCTCGACGACGTACGCCTCCATACCCGCGCTCTTTCCGCCCACGACATCCGCGGGCTCTACCACTCCGAGTTTGCCGCCCACCGCGGCGCCACCGACTGGGACGGCGACGGAATCCCCAATGACGGCAATGGAAGCGGCGTGATCGGCGATGCCCCGTGCTCCTGCCCGTGGACTGGCGCGGTCGACTGCGACGACAACACCCCGTTGTGGGTCGGCCAATGCCCGGCAGACATGGTCTGGGTGCCCGGCACAAGCCAGGTGTGGATCGACAAGTTCGAGGCGTCGCGCGGAGCCGACGGTGAAGCCGTCTCTGCCTACGGGGAAACGCCGTGGGTGAGCGTCAACTGGCACGACGCGACCGCGGCGTGCGCTTGGGCAGGAAAGCGGCTCTGCGCCGAGGAAGAATGGGTCGCTGCCTGCTCCGCGGCGGGGAGCAGGGTGTACCCGTATGGCAGCACCTACGCTGGCAAGAGCTGCAACGGCGCCGACAATCTGCCGACTCCTGCGGTCGTGACTGCCGGCAGCACCGCGCTCTGCGAGGGCGGATACACCGGCATATTCGATATGAGCGGGAACGTCGCGGAGTGGACAACAGCTTGCACTGAGACCTCGTGCAAGTTGCGGGGCGGGTCGTTCAACTCGTTCTCCTCCTACCTGCGCTGCAGCTCTGCTACCTCTCTGTCACCCCAGTCTGGCGCCTCCGACAAAGGCTTCCGTTGCTGCCGCTGGCTCGGAAGCCCGAAGTAGGGGCGACGACACCAGGCATCCTCATCATCCCTCGGATGGGACGGTGTTCGAGCGGTCCTCTGCGGTGACTGCTGCGGTGTGCATCCTGCCGTTTCGCTCGACGCCGATGACGACGACTCGCTCCCCTCGCGTGAAGTAGTCCAGAATATCGTCGAGTTGCTCCTCGGAGAAGACCGCCTTGGAATCCGGAGCACCAGGGATGTCCCGGAGAATGAAGGAGCAGTTGTCTCTGTCGAGCTCGCCGATGCGCCCTTTGCGGAGCACAACGTGCTCCGTTCGCGCCTTGCGTAGCTCGTTGCGAACGCGACGGCGGGAGCCCCTGTCTAGGTGGAGAGGACCTCTTCTTGACCACTGTCCGCCGATGACGATCTGTTCAATCGAACCGACCGTCGGGGGAGTGAGGGCGTTGACGGCTTGCAGGATTGCGCTGCGCCCGTCGTCGGATTCGGCCTCGAACGGTGACTCACCGTCGCTCGCAGCCCAGGCTAGTCCTTTGCAGAGCAGCTCGACGGCACGCAGTAGAGTGAGGTCCTGCGCCAGGCCGGGTGGTGCTGCGAAGGAGACCTCGAAGCTGCCAAACGAGAACCGTTGAACTGGCAGGTCGCACAAGGCCCGTATTTCCTTGGACGAACGGCGCACCGCACCTCTTTCTTGCAGGTGGTCAAGCACCGTCTTGATCGCTGCGCGCATCGCGCCGGCGAGAAAGCCGATCACGCTGGCGGCGACTGTCCCCCTCGAAATGGAAGGACCAATGGCCTTTGCCGTGAGCACGGGCTCCTTCTCCGGGAGTAGCATCGTGCCCGGATAGGGGAGATGCTCATCAGGCAGGTCGGTCGGCTCGATTGCCCACATTTGGGTGACCGACTCCCCGACCTTTCGAGCAAGCCACATCCACGAGCCAGTGAGCGCATCGCGAACCGGGAGCCTGCCATCGATCAGGTCGGCGATGGCGGCATGACCGCAGGGAGCGAGGACGAGCCATGCGCCGTCTTCAAGCTCCTCGGCGGTGTAGGCCAGAAGTGACTGGCCCAGGGCGGTGTTCATGACGAAGATGACTGGAATCTCAGCCTCGTAGAGGACTCGCTCGACGGAAAACTGCCCGAGCAGTACCTCGGGATCCAACGCCTGCCGTTCTGTGGGTGTAGCTATTGGCACTTGCACACCGCCGTGAATAGCGCAGCTCGATCGACATTGGCATACGGCCACCAAGTGATGTGTCCGCTCTCCTTGCTCGTGAGCTTCAGCTTGCCATGCTCGGCCGCCAGTTCGCCGGCCGCAATCGACGAGCCAAGGTACTGCGAAAGCCTCCATCGATGGAGTGCCTGCTCACGGGTTCTGAACACCGACAGGCCTACGCGCAGGCACGGATTGGCATTCCTGGCGGTGCCCATCTCTGCGTGGCTCATGAAGTCAGCGGCGACAATAGGATTCTGGCGGACAATCCCCGGTGGACTATTCCGTTCGCATCCTCGGCATCGGGCGGTGGGCAGTTCTTCGGCCAACTGTCGGGGAAAGCCGACCTGGGCGTCTCCGTCTTGCAGGCCGCGGACTCTGCACATGTTTGCGTTTGTCCAGAATCGGGCATCTCGCGAGTCACAGGCCAAATTGTACACGCAGGACCCGACTCCTTGCCAGCAACACCTGGTTGTCGTCGCAGCCAACGACCAAGCTCGTCGCCATCGATGACAGAGCTTCTTGTTTCGCCGTTCTCCCACCGGGTGGTCGTCGTCGTGGGTGGCTCGTTGCCGAACGCATCGAAAAGCTGAGGAAGATGAGGGTAGTGAATGCGTAGCTCTTGCCGGGGAGGTACGGGGCTTCTGTCAGGTAGTAGTGAAGAGTTTCGCTTCCGGCTCGGAAATATCGAGGGCTAGGCGTCTCAGCTCACGGATTTCGTCCAGCTCGTCTGCCAGCTGTTGAGTCGCGTCGGTAATTTCCAGGGTTGAGTCCCATTCCGCGCCAGTAGCAGCTAGCTTCTCGAAGATGATCTTGAACCGGTCGTTTTCCATGGTGGTCGTCCCTATGCCACGACTCGTGGCTTCGTCTGTGCCTCGATTTGCCGTCTCATGTAGCCAAACCTGAACACGTCAGCCACCCTCAATCGCCGTCTGTAGCGCAGCCCGTACCGTGGCAAGACGATTCATCAGCGCAAGAATCTCGGGAGGCAAGTCATAGCGTGCCGCCGCATCGTCGACAGCACGAGCGATGGCTGCGTAGCGGGACGCCATGGCGCTGATCACCTTGGCGCGCGCAGATGCGAGAGCGTCGGAACCGCATCGAGCACCGGATGTTCTCGTACATCAGCCTGAACTGGAAAGGTCAACCATTGACGAACTACGCAGCGATGCTGAACCTGATTGGGCTACGCGCACGAAGACGGGATTGAAGGTCAAGGCACTGCTTGACCCTAAGAACTCCTTACTCCCAGGTCACTCCAGGATCCGGGCTGCCTCGGGGGTGAAGGTACGGCGATCGGCTTCGTGCACGACCAGCGGAGCCATGATCTCGGCTCCGCCCCGATGGTGACGCGCGGCCTCGAACAGGACGCGCCGTGCTGGCTCCCCGGCCACGCTGTGAACGAATTGCATCCGGAGCGGACGAAAACAAGCTGCGCTGCAGGCGCTCAACAAATCACCGACGCGTTCGGCCGGGAACACCAGCGCCAGCCGACCGCGAGAACCCAGGAAACGCCGACTTGCGGCGACGATATCCTCCAGCGTGCAGCCAATCTCGAGACTTGCCAGCGCCCGCTCGTGACGGGCAGGACGACGGCCGCATCCTTCGGGCTTGAATGGAGGATTGGCGACCACGACGTCGAACGAGCCGCAGCCGAACGGAAGGGAGCGTGCTTGCCGCAGGTCGCCGCACACTACCTCGACCCGATCCGCGAGATGGTTCAGCTCGGCGTTTCTCCGGGCGAGACTTGCCAGAGTGGGCTGAAGCTCGAGAGCAGTGATCATTGCTTTCGCGTCGGCAAGAGCAAGACCGAGACCGATTATTCCAGTACCGCAACCGAGATCGAGCACCCGACCCAATGAACGCCCGTTCTGTCCGTGCAAGACGAAATCGCCGAGGAACAGAGGATCGAGCGAGACGCGCGGTCCGTGTCGTGGCTGCCAGAGGCGCAGCCTTCCTCGCAAGAGCGAGTCGAGGGTCTCGCCGCCTTCAGCCGGCAACGGATCCGCCTCGCCAACCGCCGGCGGCCAATCGACGCGCACCGCACCCTGGCGCAGCAGGGTCAACGATCCGTCGTCGTCCACGGCAATCACCGTGGAGGGATGACCGCCGGGGGTCTTGCCTCCATCCAGATACATCCCGACGGAATCGCCGAGCTGAGCTCGCGCTGCCTCGACGGTAGAAGGTGGCGGGCTGCCGGCCAGGTTGGCGCTGGTCGACGTCACCGGTCTTCCCAGAGCCGACGCGAGGGCGCGCGCCCACGGATGACTGGAGACTCGTACGCCAACTCCTCCTCGGTGTCCGCAGAGCGGCGCAGGCACCCCGCTGCGAGCGCCCAGCACCATCGTCAGAGGACCAGGCCAGTGTTTCGCTGCCAAGACCAGCGCTACCTCGGGAACCCGTGCCCATAGTAGCTGGGCGCTCTCCATGTTCTCGGCTATGGCAGCGATTGGCTTGCCGTCGTCTCGCCCTTTGACGGTGAGCAGTCTGGCAACCGCCGCCTCGCTCGCGGTATCGGCGGCCAAGGCGTAGAACGTCTCGGTGGGATAGCAAACGAGTCCCCCCTCGCGGAGCACTGCAACGGCTCGTTCGATGTCCGTCGGATCCATCTAGGGACGTGATGCCTGGCGGCGAATCTCGTCGTCGGCAGCGACAACCTTTCTCGCCGTTTCTTGACGCCGGCGCTCGAGCTTCTCGGCGAGCTCCCGGTCACTCAAGGCGAGGATCTCCGCTGCCAGCAGCGCCGCATTGACCGACCCGTCGATCGCCACCGTGGCGACCGGAATCCCTGCTGGCATTTGCACGGTCGCCAGCAGTGCGTCTTGACCTCCCAGGGAACGAGCCAGTGGAACGCCAATGACCGGCAGAGTGGTGTTGGCGGCGATCGCTCCGGCCAGATGAGCCGCCGCGCCAGCACCGCAAATGAGCACTCGCAGACCCCGCTCTCGGGCGGTCCTGGCGAGCTCCGCCGCCCGCTCTGGAGTCCGATGGGCGGAAACCACCCGGACTTCGACGGGTATCCCGAGCTCCGCCAGCGTATCTGCTGCCGGCTGCATCAGCTGCAAGTCCGAAGGCGATCCCATTATCACTGCAACCAATGGATTGCTCATGCTTGTATGATCCTCATTGCGATGTTCCGGCTCGATGCGTTTCTATCGGCCGCGCGCCGATATCGCGGCGGTAGTGCGCTCCCTCCCAATGGATGCGCGAGACCGCCTGGTATGCTCTTGCGCGTGCCTCGACGACAGTCCTTGCGGCGGCGGTGACCGCCAATACCCGGCCACCCGCAGTCTCTAGCCGGCCGTCCCTGAGCCTGGTACCGGCGTGAAAAACGACCACGTTCACCGTCGCTGCCTCGGCCTCGGCTTCGGCGCCAACAACGTCGCCCGTTGCCTCCGCCTCAGCAATCCCGCGAATCTCGTCGCCCGTTCGCGGCGTTCCAGGATAGCCGGCCGCCGCCATCACCACACAGACCGCCGCGTTCTCGGCAAACACCGGTTCACCGTCGGGTAGACGACCGCTGGCAGCACCGAGCAGCCACTTCGCCGGATCGTCTCTCCACCGGACGAACAGCGGCTCGGTCTCTGGATCGCCGAAGCGGCAATTGAACTCGAGCACGTTCGGCGTACCATCATCCTCGATCATCAGTCCGGCATAGATCACTCCGCGGTAATCCAGCCCATCGGCAACAAGACCGGCGAGGGTCGGCTCCAGTATCTCGCTCCGAACCCTGGCCAGAACAGCAGGAGTGACCACTGGCGTCGGCGAGATCGCACCCATGCCGCCGGTATTGGGTCCCTGGTCGCCAGCGAAAACCGCCTTGTGATCCTCGGCGGCAGGCAGCACTGCCAGACGCCGGCCGTCGGTCAGCGCCAGGATCGACGCCTCGCGTCCGTTGAGCTTCCGTTCGATCACAACCTTGCCACCAGCGCTTCCGAACACTCGATCTTCGATCATCGCTCGCGCCGCAGCCCTCGCCTCGTCTCCGCTCGCGCAGACAACCACGCCTTTGCCAGCTGCCAGACCGTCTGCCTTGACCACGACACCACCCGAGCCAAGGCGAGCGATTGCCGCCTCCACTTCGGCGAGAGAAGAACAGACCACAAACTCGGCAGTCGGAATGCGATGACGAGCGCAGAACTGCTTGGCAAACGCCTTGGATCCCTCGAGCTTTGCAGCCTTGCTGACTGGACCGAAGCAAGGAATCCCCGCCGCCTGGAGCCCGTCTGCCAGACCTGCCACCAGCGGTGCTTCCGGTCCGACCACCACCAACTCGACACTCTGCGCGCGCGCCAGCTCAACGAGCGCCGGGATCGACTTCGCCTCGACGGGCACGTGCTCGGCGTGGCGAGCAATCCCAGGATTTCCCGGCGCCGCAACCACTGCATGGCCGTGTTTCGCCAGCGCCCATGCCAGCGCGTGCTCTCTTGCACCACTACCGACTACGAGAATTCGCATTGCCCTCTCTCATCAGCGCGACATCCAGCGCGCGCCTGCCTTTGCCGAACATCTACGATACGGCCGGTCGCCATTTCCCCGACGCGTGATTCAGTGACGAAAGTGCCTCATCCCAGTGAACACCATTGCCAGGCCGAGCTCGTCGGCAGCGGCGATTACCTCGCTGTCTCGCACCGAGCCACCAGGCTGAATAACAGCGGTCGCACCCGCTGCTGCCAGGGCGTCGACGCCATCTCTAAAGGGGAAGAACGCATCGGACCCGACAACGGTCCCCGCCAGCGGCAGACAGGCCTTCATCACCGCGATCTTGACGCTGTCGACGCGAGACATCTGTCCTGCTCCGACTCCGACCGTCTGCCCTTGACGGGCAAACACGATGGCATTCGACTTGACGTGCTTGGCAACGCGCCAGGCAAAGTCCAACGCCTCGAGCTCGCCGGCCGATGGCTGCCGCTTGGTCACGACCTTGGCGTCGCTTGCTGCCACGAAACGGCGATCGCGCGTCTGCACCAGCACGCCTCCCGACACGGTCCGCAGCGTAGTCTCCTCTTGGTCTGCCGACCTGACCATCGGACCGACTGCTACCAACCTCAGC
>JAZDLZ010000324.1:0-6335 GCA_043801535.1 Pseudomonadota bacterium | reverse complement strand
TCGCTTGAAAATCTAGTATGTTGATGGGCAGTGAGTGCCGGCATTCTCATCGGAACCGATCTGGCTAGCGGATATACAGCAAGTTGGCTATCACTGGCCACTGCAAGGAGTGACGCGATGAGAGCGGTAGAAGCACTGGCCTTGGTTGGTGGCTATGTGGACAAGGAATTGCTATTCCCGCGTCGGGATCACGCCAACGATGTCGGCGAGGTGAAGTGCAGCGAGCGAATCGGGGGACTGCTCAAGTTCTACCATCGAGAGGCTGCATAGGCAGCGCAGGTGAGGATTTCGGGGGATTCCTGGTGCAAGAATTCGAAATCATGATGGATTGGCGTTGCGGAATAAATAGACCTGACGGGGGCGATCGAAATACTTGGAAAGTCCAGCAAGGCGAATCAGCAGGCAGTTATTGGGGAAGTGCTGCGCGTATTCGGAGAGTAGTCGTATGGTACATGAACGCGTCCATGTGCAAGTCGTCGGATCCCAAGTCTGGGATCCGGTAGTGGACAACGTGGATGTTGAAGCAGTGCTGCCGGACGGCAGAAGGTATGGCGCGACGTTCTTCACGCTTCGGAACATTCAGAGGCTGTTCGAGAAGAATCGTGCCACAGGCGAATGCCTTGGCGGGGTCTATCTGTGGGCGGCCAACATGATTCTCGGGGAAGAGCTAACTATGGAGGTGATTCGGAGAACGGTTGAGGACTTGTTGGATACCGAGGAATTCTTTTCTGTCTTTTCGAGGCTCGACGATCTCTAGGCTGAACTTTCCGTCAGGTCCAGATATTCCGTCCGCCCAAATTGTTTGAAAAT
This sequence comes from Pseudomonadota bacterium, assembly GCA_043801535.1. GTDB lineage: Bacteria > Myxococcota_A > Polyangia > Haliangiales > SHYZ01 > JAZDLZ01. The sequence goes on along the minus strand of JAZDLZ010000324.1, from coordinate 5,525 downwards.
CTAGTATGTTGCGTGGCACCGAGTGCCGGTATTCTCGTCGAATCCGGCGTGGCAAGTGGATGTTCATCGATATCAGCAGGTTAGTCTGAAGTTCCCGGGGAACTTTGACTGTTGACGGACTTCTGCTGTAATCCCAGACAATTGACTCGAATTTGGCATGCAGGGTTCTGTCTACACGTTGATGCTTTCGAGCAGGTCGTAGGCCTGCTGCTGCTTGGGATTGGGCGGAGTCGCCCTGTGCCAAATCGGATCGACGGATTCCTTCAATGATTCTAGGGATATCCATGCCGTCGTCATCAACGAGCAGGGGTCAGGAGTGGCACGGCCCCAGAGTTGACATGTCGTCCGCGGCGCCAATTTCGCCAAGCCGTGCGTCGCCATGGACGGCTGTCCCTCGCCAAAACCCCACGTTGGACCGGATTCCTCGGCCGAGGGAGCAATTCCCGGCTCTGCGGCCATCCACGGTCCACGCGGACTTCGTGATTGGAAGTCGTCAAATCATGGCGAGTGAGCGTCAAGCATCGGAGGAACGGTATCGACGGACAGACTTCCCGCGACCGTCGGAGACTCGCAACGCGGTGACAATGGTGGTCAACGGCAACACCTACTATGCCGCTACGCTGCTTCCCGCCAACCGTACCGATGGTGCAGGCCGCCGATTCGAGGAAGCGTGATGACCTTGGCAGTCGAGGACGGTCTGATTTCCGTCGGCCGCTTGGCTGGAGTGTCCTTGCCAAGTCCCAGATGGGTGCGGTCTGCGTGGTAGTAGGCCACGTCGACTGGTCTACACGTCAATGGCGCCACTCTCGACATCGAGGCCAACGCAACCTACTCGGTGAACGAGGGGCAGAAGACTCTGGTTGTGATCACATCTGGAAACGGGGTAGGGCCACATGGCAACTCGCTCACGCGCAACGGCTCCTACACGCTCACTTGGACCCAAGACTGCTACACGCTCGAGGGCTCGTGGAGCCGCAGCGGTGCTGCTGGCACGGCTACCACTGCCGTCAGCGACTACACTCGGTGCAAGGGACTCTGCCCATCCGCCGGCACTATCACCCACACCGGTGTCAAGGGTCGCACGGTAACCGTCACCTTCGACGGCAGCGACGTTGCGTCCTGGTCCACTTCGGGCGGACTCTCCGGGACGGTCAACCTGCTCTGCACGCCCCAGTAAGTACTCTGCGGCGGCGACCAAAGCCCGCGCCTCCCGAGCCTCCCGCGCTTGATTTCTGCTTGCGCTCCCCACAACTGGCTGGTCTATTCTGCCATTTTCTCGAATGGCACAGTCGCAACTCTCACCTGGATACCGACGGCGTACTCCGTCGCGCCGCTCCCAATCGACGCCATCGGTCGTCGGAGCTCTCGCGTGATGAACGAAAACAACGCCTTGTCGCTCCGTCTTCGCTGGTGGCACGGGGTGCTGTTCTACCTCGCTGCCTTGGGCGTGGAGCTCATGATTGTCCGCCTGCTCAGCCTGCTGCTGGGCGTGCTGCAGGCACTTGGCGTGATGGGCTCGACTCAGGCCGGGAGCGGGACAACGATGCGAAGCCCACTGGTGTTGTCGCTCCTTGTGGTGGCAATCAACACCTCACTCATCATCCTGGCCTTGGTAGGGACAAGACGTGCCGGAGGGTTTGCGGCCCTCCGCCTGGGATCCACCTCGACAGCCACGCTGGTAGTCGCCAGTCTCGGGGTGATTCCTGCCGGGATCGTCGCCGACGAGCTTACCTTCGCGCTCCACACCTTGGCGCCCAGTTTCTTCGAAACCGGCGCGCTCGGCACGTTTGCGCAGTCGATATCCGCCATGTCCGCCACGGGTTTTGCCTTGACTAGCGTGGCGGTCTCCGTTGGTCCCGCACTGGGAGAAGAAATGTTCTTCCGCGGACTCGTATTGCGCTCGCTAGCTGCGGACATGCCCGCCTGGGCTGCGGTATCGGTCTCGGCGCTTCTCTTCGGCGTGCTTCACTTGGATCCGTTGCAGGGAGCGAGCGCAACACTGATTGGCATCTATCTCGGGTACGTAGCGGTCGTGGCTGGCAGCATCTGGCCGGCCGTCCTCGCACATGCGGTCAACAACCTGGTGTACATGATGCTGACGCGACTCGACGGCAGCGGCATGGGTCAGCCCTCCAGCAACGGCTATCACGGCTATCCACCCTGGCTCGTCGGTGTCGGGGTGGCGTTGACCGCGGTCGTGGCCTGGTCGTTGCTTCGACGCAAGATCGGTGGTACGTGTTTACCGGATGACACGGGGCTGAGCCGTCGACGGAACCCGAGCTCGTTGACGTCGGCGTGATCGGGGCACGTTGACGGCAGGTATCTTGAGCATGCCGGTATTCGCTAGATGGCCGGAGCTCGTACCAGATCGTGATGAACGAGTGAAGCGAACCCGGCAGCTCCTTGCATGGCTCACAAGGCGCGTCTACGTCGTCGATCCTGGGGCGTCTTCTGGAATCGTCCCAGACGTCGCTGTGAAACCGCGCCCGCAGTGAACACAGTGAAGCATCGGCATCGGCGGAGGCGGAGGCATCGGCGGAGGCGGCGACCGCCGATCCATGTTCGCCGTTGCCATGGGTGATCACGAGCCCCTGCTGGTCGCAACGGTGCCGATCGTGTCCGAGGCTACACCCCCGCAAGCAGCTCGCCGACGGAATCAGCGCTGGTCGCGCCGCGGATCCAGCGATCGAGCCGGTCGAGATCGCGACAGGCAAGAATATGGGCTCGCTGTTCCTCGCTCACTGGGAGCTCGCGAGCCGAGAGCACGGAAAGCAAGGCCCAGGCTCGGCCTTCAGCCAATCCCGCGATCCGACCCTCGGCCTGACCCGCCGTCCGACCTTCAGCCAGTCCTTCAGCCAATCCTGCCGCCCGTTCCTCGGCCCTCAGCTCTTCCTTTGCCCTTTGCACGCACTCCAGGAATTTCCGGGTGAACTCGTACTTGGGATGCTGGTTCGTGTTCATCACCATCTCGTCCTCCATGGCGCGCCGGGCCGCCCGACCCAGCGTTTCGTACACAAGATCAGTGTACAGCGCGGCCCGCTCGCCGTCGAGGCATGCGATGGCGGCGAATGCCGCCTTGGCCACCGCCAGGCCTTGTTCGCCGTTGCCATGGGCAATCGCCGACAGGACTGCCAGCTCGGGTGCTGCACGTGCATGTTCGTGGTCTGTAACGACAGGTACAGCCCGAGGTCCGAGCACCAGCGGAGTGAACTGCCAAACCAGACCCTTGCAAACACACTGGCGCGCCCAGCTCGCCACCTGCTCGTCGGGTGCGATCACCAACACGCAAGCGTCGCAGTGGCGGCGAGCACGCAGGGCGACGGCATAGAGAGGCCAGACCCACTGTTTGTCATTGTCGCGGGCCAGTTGGATCTCGACGACGATGCCGAGAACCGGCTCCTCGTCGAAGAACAGGACCGCGACGTCGGCTCGGTACTCGGTGGGTGTGATCTGGGTGAAGTCGGCATGATCCAATCTGGCTGCCGAGTGCGCGGGAAGGGATACTCCCAGGACATCACGCACCAACTCGGCAGCCAGGGTTGGTCGTACGCGAAACAGCAGGGCGAGCGCCTCGTGGTCGAGCGAAGGCATGATGAGGCGACAAGCAGGCCTCGTGCCGGCCACGCTCACGAGGAGTTTCGGATACATCCAGCACGCGGTCGGACAGCCGAGTCCGAAGACCGGACAGACGTCGGACAAAATGCCGAACAGGCGGCCGGAATCCGGACGCCCCTCATACTCCAAGGCATGTGAGAAGGGGCATGCCGAGGCGTGCGTCAAGGTACGCGCTTCGGCGGTGGCCAGAGCTGGCTGGCAATGAGGCTATTCTCGACGGATGCCATCGAGTGGGCTATAAGCTGCGCGTGGAGTCGTTTCGCCAAGCCCTGGCCATCATCAAGAAAGACCTGCGGGTCGAGCTGCGAGCTCGGGAGGTCTATGGCACGGTCTTGTTGTTTGCGGTGATGGTGCTGCTGGTGTTCTCTTTCACGTTCGTCGACGACGGCAATGCTTCCGTTCTCGCTTCGAGTGGAGTGCTGTGGGCATCCCTGACGTTCGCCGGCATGCTTGCCCTTGGCAGAGTTTTCGAGCGAGAGGGGGAGGGCGGAACCATGCAGGGACTGCTGGCAGCGCCGGTGGAGCGATGGGCGTTGCTGCTGGCCAAGACCAGTGGAGTGGCGGCGCTCATGCTTGCGGTCGAGGTCGCTGTGGTGCCGCTCGTCGGAGTGCTGTTCGGAGCACCGGTGCTTGCCTACCCGGCGCACTTGGCGGCCCTCGTTGTGCTGGGCACCATTGCTTTCTCCCTGATTGGCGCCACTTTTTCTGGGATTCTGCTCGGCAGTCGGATGCGCGCTGTCCTGTTGCCGGTAATGCTGATTCCCATCGCGATTCCAGCGCTGATTGCCGGGTGCAAGGGCACGGCAGCGCTCTTTGCCGATCCGGCGAGCACCGCGATCGCCTGGTTCTGGATCAAATTCCTGCTTGGCTTCGACGCCATGGTTGGCGTCGTGGCGCTGTGGGTATTCGAGTCGTTGGTGACCGAATGAATCGATCGGCTATTGGTAGTCTGGTCTTCTCGATGCTGGCCTTGATGACGGCCGTGGCAATGCTGGCGGCACCGTACCTGATCGTGGCAAAGGCGCCCCTGGCCTACGAGCTCTTCATCAACCAGAAGATTTTCTACTATCACGTCCCTGCTGCCTGGGCGATGCTGCTCTCGGTCCTGGTCTGCGGCTCGGCATCGATCGGCTACCTGGTGGGAAGAGCGGATTGGTGGGATGACGTGGCTGCGGCTGCCGGTCGTTTGGCAGTGGTATTCGGGCTGATCGTGCTCACTACCGGCCCGATTTGGGCGAAGGCCGCCTGGGGAGTCTATTGGACATGGGAAGCACGGCTGACCACGATGCTGGTGCTCTGGCTGACCTTCGTCGCCTATTGCTTTCTGCGCCGCCACGGTGACTCGAGAACCGAGCGTCTTGCCGCCGGCTTGGCCGTCTTCGGCATGGCCGACGCTCCGCTCGTGTATTTCGCCGTGAGCTTCTGGCGAACCCAGCATCCGGGCAACTGGGTCGTGCCAAGCTTGCCCTCTTCCATGCTCGTCCCATTCCTTGTCTCGATGGGTGCCTTCAGCCTGTTGTGGGCGATGCTCCTTGCCACTCTGGTCGCGGTCAGGAGCGGAGAGCGCCGGCTACGAAGGCTCGCTTTCAGGCTCGGTCAGCCTGATCCCCTGGAGCAATCATGAAAACCGCCAGAGAGGCTCAAAGTACTCCGGAAAGAAATGCGGCCGAGCTGCTCTGTCTCGGAACGAGGCGTGCCACGGCGGCAGGGCCCGGTCGCGAGATCCCAGGGCTCCGCCGAGCGATTGCGGCAGTGTCGTTCGGAGTGTTGGCGCTGGCTATCCCGGCGCAACCAGCCTGGCCAGCCGTTGCGGCTCCCAACGCCACGTCTTCGTCGTCTTCTTCGTCGTCGTCGCCGCCGTCGCCGCCGCCGCAGCAGCAGCCTGCCGGCGAACAGCGGGACTCGGTTCG
>JAZDLZ010000314.1:0-3302 GCA_043801535.1 Pseudomonadota bacterium | reverse complement strand
ACTCTCTGTTGCTCGCCCGCTGAGAGATGGCGAGGCAATAGACTCACCTTCCAGCCAAGACCGACGCTCGCCAGCGCGTCGGCAGCGCGCTGTCTGATTTCCCGTCTTGGCAAAGCACGGATCTCCAAGCTTACGGCCACGTTTTCGAGAACGCTGCGGCTCGGTAGCAGTTTGAAATCCTGGAAAACCACGCCAACGTTGCGTCGTAAATAGGGAATCGACGACCGCCTTAGCCGGCTAATGTCACGCCCGTAGATGAGCACCCGTCCTTCGTCTGGTCGCTCGGCGGCAAAAACCAGGCGCAGCATGGTGGTCTTGCCCGCACCAGACGGACCGGTGAGCAGGACGAGCTCGCCTTCGCCTACTTCGACGGATACGGCATTGAGCGCAACGATCTCGCGATGACGTCCATAGCGCTTGGTTACTCGTTCGAGGCGAATCATCGTATCGTTGTTTTGAATCATCGTATCGTTGTTCTTGGAAGAGAGCCTACCTGTGCAAACAGCCGTCCCGCAAGTATGGCAATCTGGGGGCTTGACATCTGCGGGTGCGCTCCGCTATGGAAGTGGCACCAGGTAGAAACCAGCTCACATAGCGCGTGCGGGTGCCGGGAAGCCGGTTGAATGCCGGTGCAGCCCCCGCTACTGTATCCGGGGACGAACGCAGCAGCTAGCCACTGGTGGACGCGATCGCAAGGTTGATCCATTGGGAAGGGCTGCGAGTAGGACGATCCGGGAGCCAGGAGACCGACCGTGCGCGTGATTGGACCTTCGGGGAGAAGGGATCATGAAGCGCATCGTCGAGAGTGTCGTTATTGCAATAGCAGCGTTGGCCGGAATCGCCCAAGCGAGTGGGCTCGAAGCCGGCGAGCACGAGCACGAGCACGAGCACGGACGCGAACGCGAACGCGAAGCTGGTGCGAGAGACAGAGACAACGGCGAAGTCCGAGGCGAGATTGTTGCTCCACCCGCTACCATCCACTCTACTCGTCTCTCCTCTGCCACTGCTGAAGGCGACTCCAGACTAGACGAAAGCACCGACGGAGACGACGAGGACGTCGCTTCCGCTCGATCTGCCGAGACTGCTCTGGAGAATCCGGCATTTGTTACTGTCGTTAGCATAGAGGATCGGCCGAGCGAGACTACTCCCTTGGCCGAAACGCTGGCGGAGACCGTGGGAGTGAGCGTTCGCTCTCTGGGTGGTCTCGGATCCTATTCGGCAGTATCCATCCGTGGCGCTTCTTCCGGCCAAACCGAGATTCTTGTCGACGGCGTACCGCTTTCGCGCATCGCGTTTGCGGCCGCCGATATCGGTAGCCTCGATCTCTCGGCCTTCGATCGAGTAGAGATCTACCGCGGCGGCGTTCCGGCGCTCTATGGCGGTGCTGCTCTCGGCGGGGCGGTGAGCTTCGTTACCGCGCTGGGACCGTTTCCTCGAGGACGTCACAATCTTCTCAGCTTCGGTGGAGGCTCATTCGGCGCCCGGCGTCTTCGTCTGGCAAGACGGGATCAGCTTGCCAGCGGACGACTGCGAACCGCGTTGCTGATGTCCTACGCAGGAGCTCGAGGAGACTACCCTTTCTTCTGTGACAATGGCACCTCGCTCAATCTGACCGACGACCGTACCGAGCGACGCAAGGGAAACGACTACGATCAGGCAGATGCGTCCGCAAGGCTGCGATGGCGCGGTGAGGATGGCCGATTGCTGGAAGGTGGCCAGCGTCTGATGTGGAGGGAGCAGGGAGTTCCCGGTCTGGGCAGCATCCAGGCCGAGCACACTTCGTTGGGGACGATCAGGAGTCTGACCGATCTGACGTTCACTGATGTCGGGCTGTTCGGACAGCCCGATCTCGATACCAGTGTCCGCGGCTATTTCCTCTTCGAGCGGCAGAGCTTCGTCGATCCGGCGGGCGAGGTAGGCCTCGGAATCCAGGATTCACGCTATCAGACTGCTGCTGCCGGCGGTGCAGTCCGGTTCGCTCACAGCCTGGGCCGGCACCAACTTGCCAGCGCCGCCGTCGATTGGCGAGCCGAATGGTTTTCCCAGCGCGATCTGATCGTCTCCGATAGGATTGGACGGGGTCGGCGTTTTGGCGTGGCACTTGCCGTCGACGACGAGATTGCGGTCGGTCCTCGTGACGAGCTGTTGGTGGTGCCGGCAGGCCGAGTAGACGTGATGGATACGAGCGCGGACGAGCTCACTGACCCGCTACTGGATTCGGGACAGAATGCCTCGCGCACCGATTGGTATCTGTCTCCAAGAACCAGCTTGCGCTGGCGAATCGCGAGAGCGATCACTGTCAAGGTCAACGCCGGTCGCTATTTTCGTGCCCCCACCGTCGTCGAGTTGTTCGGGGACCGCGGCTTCATCGTCGGCAATCCCACCCTCCAACCGGAAACGGGCGTAACTGGCGATATCGGTCTGGCGCTGGCATTGCCTGGCCGTCGACGCTGGCTCGACCGCTTTTTCGTCGAGGCAGCGCTGTTCGCCTCGCGTCCGCGTAATCTGATCGCCCTCTTGCCCAATGCTGGTCGGGTGGCGCGGGCGCAGAACATCGCCGACGCTCGGATCTCCGGTTCCGAGCTCGCCTTCTCGGCACGGCTGTTTCGCACGATCTCGGTGACTGGCAACTACAGCTTCCTCGACTCGGCTCAGCGTTCGCAGATCATCTCGTATGACGGCAAACAGGTGCCAGGCAGGCCGAGACACGAAGCCTATCTGCGCGTGGATATCGCTCGCCGGCTTCGATGGTGGTCGCGTTCCCGGGAGTTGGGAGCTTTTGCGGACGTGACTGTCGTGTCAGACAGCTACTTGGACTCGGCCAATACCAGTAAGCTTCCTACGAGAAAGATCGTCGGCGGTGGAGTGCGTCTGTCTCCGTGGCCCGGACTCGTCGCCACCGTGGAGGCCAAGAACCTTCTCGACGAAAGAGTCGAGGACATTCCCCTCGCCCGAGAGGTCGAGCCAGGCCTCAAGTCGGTGCCACGTGCCGTGTCCGACATCCTTGGCTATCCACTGCCTGGCCGGGCGGTCTATGCCGGATGCGAATGGGTGTTCTGAGCCTGGCGCGGCTCGTGCCGCAAGCAACCAAACGCTGGAAAGGGAGGAGCAGATGAAGGCAATGAAGGATCAGGATGTACTCGACGGGCGAAGGATTTCGTGTGTGTCCCACCTGGTCAACGAGGCGGCGGCCGACAAGCCGGCCCGAGCCCGCCGGTGCGCGAAGCGCAGCGGGCGGGCGGCCAGCAAGGAGGTGCGAGAACCGGACCGGAGCGTACTCAGGTACGTGAGGACCGGAAGCG
>JAZDLZ010000205.1:0-3339 GCA_043801535.1 Pseudomonadota bacterium | reverse complement strand
CGACGCCGCCATCGTCCATGCTGGCCGGATTACCCCTATTCACGGGCTTTCGCCCGACGAGCTCGAGACTGCTCGCGACCTGATCTACGATCGCCGGCGCGATGGCCAGGATCCGCTGCTGGCTTTCCTCGCCCGCTTCGATCGACAAAAAGAAGCGGCGACGATCGCCGCGCGGAAGGGCGCGCAAGACCCGAGCGGCTCTTCTCAGCCGGACGATTCCGTCGAGAAACGGCTGGAGAGATGCATCATCGACGGACGAAGCGCCGGCCTCGAGGCGTTGATCGACGAAGCGCTGCGCACCATCTCGCCCCTCGAGCTGACCAACCGAGTCCTCCTCGGTGGGATGCGCACCGTCGGTGCTCTGTTCGCCGCCGGAAAGCTCCAGCTCCCCTTCGTCCTGCAATCGGCGGAGACAATGAAGACGGCAGTTGCCTATCTCGAGCGACTGCTGCCGCGCAGCGCGACCGCCGAAAAGGGCGTGATGGTTCTGGCCACCGTGCGCGGTGACGTTCACGACATCGGCAAGAACCTGGTAAACGCAATCCTGGCCAACAACGGCTTCCGAGTAGTCGACCTCGGCGTGAAACAGACTCTCGAACGCATCGTCGAGGCCGCGGAACGGGAAAGGGCCGATGCCATCGGCCTGAGTGGGCTCCTGGTGAGGTCCACCGCGGTGATGAGAGAGTATCTCGAGCTCCTCGGCCGGCGCGGCATGACCATCCCTGTCATCTGCGGCGGGGCAGCGCTCACCAGATCCTTCGTCGACGAAGAGCTGCAGTCCGCCTATCCGACCGGCGAAGTGTTCTACGGCGCCGATGCCTTTGCCGGCCTGCAAATCATGGAAGAGCTGTGCGGTCACACCAGCGAGCTACCCCTGACCGGTCCCGGCCGTAAGCGGGCCAGCAGCGCGGGATTGTCGGGCACGGGCACGGGCACTGGCACGGGCACGAAGGACGAGGTAGGACCGCGGCGGAACGATCAGTTCCATCAGTTCCGTTCGGGCAACGGCAACGGCAGCGGCGCTGGCACCGATGCGGTATTGCCACCGGTGCCGGTTCCGCCGTTCTGGGGCACGAAGATCGTCACTGCCAGCGAGCTCTCGCTCGTCGAGGTGCTGGCGCTGGTCGACAAGAGAGCGCTATTTGCCCGCCAGTGGCAGTACCGCCGCCGGCAGCGCAACGAAGAGGAGCATCGGCGATTCCTCGCCGAGGTCGTGGTGCCAAAATTCCAGAAATGGTGCGAGCGCGTAGTCGAGCAGCGCTGGCTCCAGCCGGCGGTCGTATACGGGTACTTCCCCTGCAACAGCGACGGCAACGACTTGATCGTCTACTGGCCAGACGATGGGCCAGACGATGGGCCAGACGATAGGCCAGTGAACAGGCCAGCAATTGGAAGAGAGCGACTCCGCCTGTCGTTCCCTCGCCAGCCAGCAGGCAATCGCCTCTGCATTGCCGACCTTTTCCGACCGGTGAGCAGCGGCCAGCGTGACGTGGTGGCATTCCAACTGGTGACCATGGGAGAGGCCGCAGCCAAGGCTGCCGCTGCCCTCCACGCCGCCGGACAATACGACGACTATCTCCACTTCAGCGGTCTTGCCGCCGAAGGCGCCGATGCGCTCGCCGAGCTGTGGCACCGCCGCATCCGTGCCGAGCTCGCCATCAGCGGCGGCACTCGCTACAGCTTCGGCTATCCAGCCTGTCCCAGCGTCGAAGACCAGACGTACATCTTCGAGCTGCTCGAGCCCCGGCGCATCGGTGTTTCGCTCTCCGACGAATACCAGCTGGTTCCCGAGCAGTCTACCTCGGCGCTGATCGCCCACCACCCGCAAGCGCGTCACTTCGGCGTGGTTGCCAGCGCGCGCCTTTGAGCACTCTAGATCTCTAGAGCTGGGGGCCGGCAACGATCTGTTTCAGGTTCAGTCCGCCCGCATAGAGATAGGACACCGTCGGTGAATAACCGTGGACTTCGACGCCACAGGTACCAGGACAGGTAAGGGTGTGCTGGCCTGGACTAACGGGAATACGTGCTCCCTGGTAGTCGCCGCTGCCGATCGGACCGAATTGGTCCGTCACGTTGACGTCGTCGAGCTGCACGGTCGCGCCGTCTGGCATCACCAGCGAGACATAGTTCTCGTTGTATTTGTCGGGAACCAGGAAAGCGTAGGACGTACGGTATTGCTCGACCGGCAGGGAGAACGACAATGCGGGATCGCCCAGCACTGGTCCAGTCGGTTTTTCGGGAATCGGCAGCCCGACCAGGAAATGACCCACCAGGATTGGCTGGTTGGCGGAGATCTTGACGTCGTGCTTGATGAAGATATCGCAGTGCTCCCCCGGACCCAGCACTTTGCAACTCGAAGCGGCGTCGTTGATTTGCACCGAGGTAGCTTCCTTCTGGGCAAGAATTCGCACCAGATCCGGCTCGCTGGCTCGTTGCTTGGAGCGAGCAACGACGTAGCTATACCCCCAGGTGGTAGCGGGGAATATCTGGTCTTCCAGATGATCGGCGCTACACATCAGGGCTGGGGTTTCCAGCAGACAGGTCGCCTCGTGCCCACTGAATGCGCCAAATGGCTGGTCGCCCCAGATCAGTGTTCCGGTGAGCCCTTTCTTGTTGTTCGTCTCGGAAGAAGCATCGGGTAGAGCTTGCAAGGTCAACGTCTGGAACTGGCTCAAGGAGAAAGATGCCTTGGTGCCGGCAGCGATAGCCTTCACCGACAGTCCAGCACGTATCCCCACTGTCGGGGCTACCGTGATGTTGGTAGTTCCCGGCGCCGAAGCCACTACCGTTGCGTATTCGTTCCAATCCTGGTTCGCTGGCCGCCTCTTGACGGTAGGGTAGCCGAGGTAGTAGTAGGCCGTGTCAAAGGTGTGAGTGGGCAGCAGCAACGAGGCATCGTTGGAGAACACTCCCACGTTGTCCAGAGGATTGAATTGATACGCCACGACCGGCCTGGTCGATTGCAGTCGGTAGGCCTTGGTCTCGATTCCCGAATAGTCGAGCGATTGATCGGGAAAGCCAAGGGTCTGAGGAAGCATCGTCTCGAATTTGCCTGACTCGATCGTGATCGTCTTGGAGTGGCCCGCAGCGTTGCTGATGGTCACGTCGACGGCCACCAAGTCGGGATTGAAAATCGCGACAGCGAAGGGTCCGTGCTGGGCGTCGAGCACGCAGACATCCTTGGCCTGGCAGGTAGTGTTGGGTGCCTCTGCGCAGCTATCGCCGTAGTCGCAGATACCGGCTACTCCGGAGGTGACGGCACCCGCGCAGACCTTGATGTTCTGTGCCTTGGCGTTCTTGTTGTAGTTGCACGGATCCTCGCCTGCTACCGCCAGCCCC
>JAZDLZ010000192.1:0-6424 GCA_043801535.1 Pseudomonadota bacterium | reverse complement strand
CGCGGGATAACGACGTGGTACTGGCTGGTTGCCGGCAGAGTCGGAGGCTCCGGCTCGAGGCCGATTCCGATCCGAACAGCCAGACGGCGAGCGACTCTGGAGGTGCTGGTAATCGAGTGCTCGCCTTCTTCGGCCGGATCGAACTCGACAAAACGGGGGAGGTCGTCGGCTCCTCTCGCATCGTGGAGACCGTCACCCCCGAAGCGTACCAGAACGACGGTCACGTTGTCCGGCGTGCCTAGAATCTTGGTGCGATCGACGAGCTCGTGACACACTGCTTCGAGCGAGCCTGGACCGGAGACGACCTCGCGAATGACCGACTCGGGCAGCGGTCCGTGCAGACCGTCCGTGCACAGCAACAGTCGATCGCCTCGACGGAGCTCGGCTATCGAGATTGACACATCGACGTCTTCGCCGATTCCGAGGGCTTGTAGGATGACGTTCGATTGGCCAGACATGCGAGCTTCGTCGGGCGAGAGCCGTCCAGCCTGGACAAGCGCCGCAACTACCGATTGGTCGCGGGTAACCTGGACGAGCGAGTCGGAGCGGCAGAGGTAGGCCCGAGAGTCGCCGATCTGGGCAATCACCAGCGCATCGCCACAGGTCACCGCTGCCGAGAGAGTCGTACCCATCCCGTGGAGGCGCCGGTCAGCACTGCTCATCTCCAGTAGGCGGCAATTGGCAGCTCGAATCGCGCGACGCAGCAATCGGGCGAGAATCGCCCTGTCCAAGCCCCAGGCAGGGGCGGCCAGCATTTCTTGGTGGACGATTTCAACGGCAAGAGAGCTCGCCAGCTCACCGGCGGCAGCTCCTCCCATGCCGTCGCATACGACGAACATGCTTCCGCGCACACCCTGGACGTGCCGCCGCAGCCGCGGGTCGGGATCGCGGATTCCCAGAGTGAGATCGGCCATCAAGTAGGAGTCTTCGTTGCGGGGGCGGACACACCCAGCGTCGGAAAGAGCATATGCCTCTATGGCAATACCAGTATAGCTAGACACCGTGAAGCTCCGCCGCAACCAAAGGGGAGCCGCCCCAGCACGTCTGGGACGGCAGAGCTGCGAGTCTACTGCCGATCGGTGCTCTAGCCAGGCTCATAGCGGAAGAGTTGGCTTCCGATTCGCAATAGGTCTCTCGGGTGGAGCTGATACTCGTCTTGAAGGCGAACGAACGTACCGTTCGAGCTGCCCAGGTCTCGGACTTGGGTGTGGCCATCCGCCAAACAGAGCGCTGCGTGTCTCCGGGACATGAACTCATCGTCGTGAAAACAGATGTCGCCTTCCTCTCTTCCAATGACGACTTCTGGCTTTCCTAGATGGATAATATCTCGCGTCAGTCCATTAATGCCAATCTGGCGTATCCTTCCCCACGCCGGTCGAGGCGGTGAGCCCAGGAGCATGATTCCGTGTTGCGAGAGCGGCAGAGTCTCGCTCTCTTCGGGGTCGACCAATTCGAAGAGTAGCACCTCTTTGCCGAGCATCAAGCAGGTGCTGTCTTCCAACGGCCATGGCTCCCGTATTCTCACGAATACGCCGTTGACATCGTCTAGTGCCCGCACAAACACGGAGCTGCCACGTCGTTCGATCCTGACGTGGCGCGGAGCGAGGTAACGATCCTCTCTGAAAAGGAGTGTCCCTTCGCTTCTTCCGATATCGACATGCTCGCCAACCAAGCGATGGGCATCGCCGTCGCTGAGGTCACGCCTTATGGAGACAAGACGAGCAAACGGCGGCGCGCTTGCGTTTGCGCTTGCCTGGCCAGAACCCTCACGGCATTCCTCGCTGGCGTTCGCGAGCGCAGCACGTGGTATTGCCGCACCGAACGCCGGCAAGGCAGCCACCGATTCGGGAACGATTGTCGGCGCAAACGCATCTTCGGAGGAGTCGGCCGGGGAGTCGGCTGGTTCCGCAGTCGCAGGATGCGGAGTGCTCACCAAGCCCCCGCGCACCGACGGGGTAATGACGTCGGCTGCTGCTGGCAAGCCTCCGACCTGGAATCCGAAACCGTGCCCACCGCCAATTGCCCCACCTCCTGGCTGGGAAGCCACGCCTGGCAGAGCTGGCGATCCAGCGGGCGGCGATGGAAGCCTGATGGGCGAACGCTGCTGCGATGCCGCGATCGGCGCGGAATGGAAGCCTGGACCGTGCACCGCCACTGGTACTGGAACGCCGGTACCTATTCCGACTCCGACGCTTCCTCCGGGATTCGCCCCGGCCCCCACTCCACCACTACCACTACCGCCAGTGTTTGCGCTGGCACCGGCAGTTGCGCCGGCAGTGGCAATTGCGCCGGCGTTGACACTGGGACCGCTGCCGGCGCTGGCAAGGCCGCCCACAGCTGCACTGACTGCACCGCTTGCCGCCAAGCCTGCGCCAGCCGCCCCCACCGCTGCCGGGTCAGCATGACTGCCTGGCCGGATTGCCAAGCCACCCGGAGGCGTGGCGGTCAGCGGTGCACCGCAGTGCTGGCAGAAAGCGAATCCCACCACGACCTGGGTATTGCAGACTGCACAGCGCGTCGATGAAGTTGGACCTCTCGCGTTGGCTGCAGCCTGCGATGAGGAAGGCTGCTTGCCTTGGCCAGGAGCCCGAGAGCTACCTGCTGGGCCTCGCAAGGTGCCGGCCGGTGCATTGACGGGCGCGATTGGCTGCCCAACCCGCAGCGGTGCTCCACACATCTTGCAGAAATTCATGCCTGGCGGATTCGATGCGCCGCAAACCTTGCAGACCCCGTCGGGCGCAGGGGTGGTGCTCGGCGCAACTGGCTCGGACTCCTCTCTGGCACGGGCTTCGAGTTGGTGTCCACAATCCTGGCAAAACACCGAACCATCACGAGAGATTCGGCCACAATGTGAGCAACGAACCATATCGGTAGTGCGCTCCTTTACACCTGGGGAAGGTTGCTCCGCAACGCTCCTTTACATGCCCGAGTGTGTCTGGTAAGACAACCCGGGCCTGGCTCAACCTATCAAATCCGGGACGAAGATCAAGCGGTCGCCGTGACTCACAGAATTCAAGCAGCATTGATCGTTCTCACCTCGTGTCAGCTACTGCTGAGCGGATGCGCTACGCGCTCGGCCCGAATCGCACCATTTCGAGCCAGGCCTGATTCGGTCGCGGCAGGCAATCTCAAAGGTCCCTTCGATGGCCAAGTTGTCGACGTCGAGACGGGGAGACCTATCGGGGGAGCGATGATCTGCGGTACCTGGGAGCTCGCAGAAGGCACCGTCTTCCCGATTCCGGCCGGCTCGATCGAGCATGTCACCAAGAGCGATCCCAACGGGTTCTATCGAGTTCCTCGCCTCGAAGAGGTCGGAAAAGCTGGCGAACGTCATGGCAGATCCAGCTCCGCCCAGGTCGCCGCTTTCATCCTCACCGTCTACAAAAGAGGCTATGTCGCCTATCGTTCAGATCGACGATTCGAGGATTTCAGCACCCGCACCGAGCTCTCCCAACGATTCAATCAAGTCCGCATGGCACGTTGGCGCTCCGATGTCTCGCACGTTCGCCATCTGCGCTATCTCGGCGGAAGCACGGTGCTGCAGAAACTGACTGCCTGGGAAGTCGTCGCTGCTGCCCATGAGCTCGGTGGTAGTGAAGAGCAAATGCAGACGGGCGCGGCACCGCGAGCACAGTTGCCAACACCAGGATATGAGCCGATGGCCAAAAAACTGCTCAAACCAGAGGATGTCAAGGCAGTCACCGGATTCGAAGGGACTTTCGAGCAGAAGACTCTCGACGATCAGCCGGGGTCGGCGCAGTACGACAACACCCATTTGCGGGCAATCGATCTCCCCGAGGCATACGACGTCGCCCTCCGAGTCTGGACGGTCGGATTGGGTGAGGCTCAACAACACTATGGCCGACTCCTCGCGGAGCTCCCGAATGCTCAGGAGCGCAACGAGCTCGGTGATCGCTCGCTGCGGGCAACTTCGGCAGAAGGCGACATACTCGCGGTCGGGTTCCTCGATGGCCGTCGCGGAACAGTGGTTCTCCTTACGTGCGGTGTTTCGCAGTGCCGTAGTCACGATATCGTGCTTCAGATCAGCCGCACCGTGAAAGATCGATTGGACGCTATGCAGGGAGCTTCCGATGGCGAATAGTCTGGCTCATCCGCTAGATCCGCCAGCCCGTATCCTGCACGGCAGGCAGAGAACACGACTGGTGGGCACGGTTGGTTTGGCGTTCGTGGTCGTCGGCGTGCTCGCTTCCAGCAGAGCAGATGGATGGGACGCAGAAACAACCCATGCAGGTCTGACCGAACAGGCAGCGCTGGCGTCACGTCTGCACCAGGTGTTGACGAGTAGTCACGGCCGCGAGTTGGGCCTGTACGCTTCGCTGGCACTACTGCCGCGAGACGCGACCGCTCTCGCCGAGCGGCTTGGCCACATCCCGTCCTCGATTGGCTCGATCCGTGATTCCCGCGGGCGCATGAGCGCGTTCGCCTGGCTGGTAGCAGGCTCGGTCATCGAAGACATGCCGTTAGGACGTAGCGTCCTTCATTTCTGCCATCCGTCGAGAAATGGCACAGGCACCGAGAAGACCAGGACGAAGGGCAATGCCGGGGAAGCCACGGCAATGGGATGCGATGGTCTCGGCCGCGAGCACCCGTCTGCGCTCGAGTGGATCGAACGAACGGAAAACGATCTTGGAATCGGTCGATTCTGGCTCGAGCTCGAGCAGGCAGCGGTAGCGGCAACCGTGAGCGAGCGAGACGGTCATCTGGCACGGGCGCTGCTGCACGCCGGCGCGTTGCTCCATGTCCTCGAAGACGTTGGCTCACCGACGCGGGCACGCGGAGATAGCAAGGCCCACGTCGGGTGGCTTGGCCCGGGCTATTTCGACCGTGGCGCTCGCTTCGAACGTTTGGCATCTCTCACCTACGGTCGTCTCGGAGTTCCCGCTACGACGAGAACGGGGGCAGCGAATCGGATCCGAGCCAGGGACTTCTTTGCTGCGCCCGATGGTCGTGGTCTGGCCGATATCACCGCCACCCGCTGGTACTCGGCCAACACGCTCCCTCGTAGCCTGCGAATACCTCGAAGACTGGTGCGAGGCGAGCTTCGCGAGCTTTTTGCTGCTGCCCAGCCGTTGCCGCTGCCCATTCCGGCAACGGACATCGGCTTGGACGAGCTGGAGTCGTCGGCGCCGGGCGGAATCGCCCGAGACTCCGCCGGGGTCTGCCTGGCCAACTACCGCAGGACTGCCGGTGGCAAGCTGGAATGGTCGATCAGCGACGATTGTGCGGTTGCCCAACTGGCATCGATTCTTCCCGAGATAGGCTCCTACGCTGCCGCCTTTCTCGACTGGCTGTTTCGCGGCACTCTCGACGTCGAGCCCGATGGGACGGTGCTGGCAGCCGGATTCGCGGCAGGCAAAGGCACGATCAGTCTCTTGTCCGAGGACGCCGCCGGGAATCGTAGGCCGGTCGCCACCGTGCAGACCGGTGGCTGTCTCAAAGGCGAGAGGATTGCTTCCTTCGGCGCCGCTGTTCCCGCGGAAGCGACCAGGCTCGTGGCTGTTTTCAACGGCGTCGACGCCGTTGGCGAACAGGTTGTCGCCGTCGGCTCCGTAGTCGCCGTCGAAAAATAACTTGCACGCTAGAGATACAGGTTCAACAGCACCGCAATCGTTGGATTGAAGACCAGCCCCAGAGAATAGCTCGAGCTGTCATCTGCTCCCTCGTAGCTCCAATTCGTGTACGAAAAGAACGGATTGGTGGCATCGATGCTCAGGAAAAGATTCGATCGCAAGAACCAATCCAACCCAATGCCCCAGCCGAGCCCTAGCTCGGTCATGGACCGATCCGTTGATGACGGATTGTCGTAGGTAGCACCAGCGTGGACGATCGACGGGACGACAAGGCCGGCCAACTCGACCGGGCCGCGACTGGCAAACTGATAGCGAACGACACCTTTCAGCATGAGCATGGTCATCTTGTCGTCGTCGCTGCTCACCGAGTGCTGAACCGCCAGACGCGGCTCGATCCATAGTTTGGGCATTGCGAGAATACGGATGCTGGCAGTGTTGGGTTCGAGGATGCTGACCGGCTGGTACCCGTCGCTCTTGTCTTCTGCGGTGTACTCATAGAGGGTCCACCCAGCACCAATACTGATGGTCAATGGCTCAGGCCGGGTTGTGTCTCCTCTGCTCTCCCGGGCGAATGTCGTGCCAACCAGAAGAAATGCCACTACCGTCGTGGCCAGACTGCGGAATCTTGCGGTCATGATGCGGCTCCTGTTCTAGTCGTTTCGGTCTTGTTCTTCGCGAACCCGCTCATGATAGGCCAGACGAGCCACAATTTCGAGCGACAGTTGGAACAAAGTCGCCGTCCACTGGAATTCGGAGTCCAGGACTTCGTACGGCGGCATGTGCCTGATCGGGCCGCCTAGCTTCGTTCGTTGCGCTGCAGAACAGGTGACCGG
>JAZDLZ010000375.1:0-3136 GCA_043801535.1 Pseudomonadota bacterium | reverse complement strand
ATCAACAATCCACACATCATTGTTCCCGGTGAAATGGTCTATCTGGTTTCGGCGGAACGGCGGTCGTTGATGGCGCAGTCGGGCGATGCTGCGACTGCGGCCACGGCGGCATCGTTGGACGTCAGATCCGGGGACAGCGCCGCCAATGCGTCTGCTGGCGGCGGCGGGGCAACTGCGGGCGCGGTGCCCGGTGACGCAAGTACCGTTTCTTTGCGGCAACTCGCTTTTGTGTCGATCGAGGATCTCGCCTGGGCAGGAACGCTTGCCGGCGCTCCCGAAGAACGAGTGATGCTTTCCGAGCACGACGAGGTGTACATCGACTATCCCGCCGGCCAACCTCCCCAAGTGGGACGCCGATATGCCATCTATTCGCCAACCAAAGATATCGTGAATCCCCAAACCAAGCAGAAGATTGGTGCCTACGTGGTTCTGTACGGCGAAGTCGAGATCGAGAGCGTAAAGAAGGGCAAGAGAGCGCTCGGCCTGATTACCTACGGTACCGAAGTAATCGAGCGCGGGCTGCGAGTAGGGCCGGTCAAGACCCAGTTCAAACAAGTGCCGCCAGTGGCGGCCAAGTTGGACCTGGAGGGGGCGATTGTGGCGGTGATCGAAAGTCGCGAGCTGATCAGCGAAGGACAGGTGGTATTCATTGACAAGGGAGCGAACGACGGCGTCAAGGTTGGCAATCGTTTTCGGGTAGTACGCCGGGGAGACGCCTACAACCCGATTCTGGGACCTCGTGGCGTCGCTGCCAGTGACGACATGCGCTTCCCAGAAGACAACATGGCGACAATCTCGGTTGTCGAGACCACGAACGGCGTTTCGATCGGCCTGGTGAGCGCTGCCGCGCGGGAGGTCGACGTCGGCGACCACGCCGTCCTTCGCCGCGGGCGCTAAGGAGCCGTCGCAGAATAACTTGAACAAAGTATCGGCGATGAGCCGCCCGGATGGCAAGGAGCGAGGAGAGCCCAAGTGATTTTGCGACGGCGACTTACCATGGTGCGGTCGCCCATCGCTGGACTACGGCCAGAGTCTTTCCACGGCCGCAGCGCAGAGCCACGGCAAGGTGGTGCTCCTCGGTTGGACGGCAGAGCAGGAACTGCCAGTCGTCTGCGTTGTCGTCGAGGGAATTGGCGAAACGGATGGCGATCCGATGCGAGCGAGGGGCAGCAATGCCAAGCGGCGGTGTGCTGTCAAGCTCGAAGGAGAAGCGGTCGAGTGGCAACGACAGCCCCATGCCCTTGGCTTTGACGTACGCTTCCTTGAGAGTCCAGTAGGCGAAGAATCGCTCTGGCCGGTCTTGCTCCGGCAATCCAAGTAGCGCTTCGTATTCTTGCGATGAGAAGTTTCGCTTGGCGAGGGCAAGGAGATCGGAGAGCTGGCGAGTGCGCTCGACGTCGATACCAGCGTCGACTAGGCCGACGCTGCAGGCGACGAGTCCCCGAGTATGGGCCAAGTTGAATCGCAGCGGCGGAACAGGCAACTCTGTGGCGATTTCGGGTCGGCCATGGGGATTGGTGTCGAAGACCCACTCGCTCGGGGCAAGATCTGCGTAGCGCGACAAACTGGTGCGTAGCAAGGTGTGGGCGACCAGGTAGAGGCGGCGGTCCTTTTCGAAGTGAAACCGGCGGTAGCACGCGCGCTCGGTCTTGCCGAGCAGAGATTCGTTGTCAGTCGACGCGGTCAGGTGGGCGTCAGCATCTGGGTCCGCCAGCCATACGTGGGCCTCGCTCCTCAACGCGTCGAGGAGCGCCGCCCTGGTCACGGCAGGGGGTCCTTTTCGCTCATCGTGGCTGCTGCGTCAACGAAAGCCGGCGGTGGCGTCTTGTCAGTCGTGGAAGCGGTCCCGGTCCCGGCCGCCGCAGCCGCGGCCATCCTTTGTCGCAATGAGAGCGGCCGCATGTCGGTCCATACTTCTCCGATGTAGGCTAGACACTCGGCTTTGGGTCCCTGCTTGCCAACCGATCGCCATCCTCGCGGGATGTCCCTGTCGACGGGCCAGATCGAATACTGTTCTTCGTGGTTCATGACAACTTGGTAGACCGTGGTGTCTTCGATTTCGTCGTTTCTCATGGGATTCTCCCACCTCTTTCGGTTCAGTGTTTCGCCGAGAGCGGCGTCATGCTGATGAGTCTTCCTATCCTGGCCACCAACTCGGCGTGCGCAGTGCGGATGAAAAAGTGATTGCCGGCGAGCAAGTGTCTCGAGAAAGACCGCTCTGTCTGTTCACGCCAGGCGTCGAGAGCCTCGGACGACACCTCCCTGTCGTCGATTCCGCCGAAGGCAGCGATGGGGACCTCCAGCGGTGGCTCGGCGACGTAGCTCCACGTCTCGGCGACTTCGAAGTCGGCGCGCAGAGTGGGGAGCAGGAGCTCCAGGAGAGCCCTCTCCTCTGCCCGGTCGAACAGGTCGTCCGGGATACCGCCGAGCCCTCGTACCTTGGCGAGGAATTCGCCATCGGGCAATTCGTGCCATCGATGGTCTTGCCGGGGAAGCTGTGGTGCTCCATGGCCGGAGACGAGAAGGTGGGTCGGTAGAGCCAGGCTGGACTGTCTGAGCGAGCGCGCCAGCTCGAACGCCAGAAGCGCCCCCATACTATGGCCAAAGAAGACGAATGGACGATCCAGCGCGGATACCAAGGCCGCGTGGAGACCGTCAATAAGCTCGCGTATCCGTCGCGCTGGCGTTTGGTGAAGCCTCCCCGCCCGGCCCGGCAGGTTCGCCGACCATACTTCGACATCGGTGCCGAAGGCCTGAGCCCAGCCATGGTATTCGGCTGCGCTTCCGCCAGCATGGGGAAAGCAGAACAGCCGTAGTCGAGCGGCAGGCCTGCGGCGGGGGACGAGAAACCAATCACCACTGGACATCGCCTACTCGAATCCAGCCGGGTTCATCCTCGTGCTCAGCGCGGTTCGCGGGCTGCAATCGCAAGTCTCTTCCATGCCTTCTTGGGCATCTTGGCACTCCGCAACCCACAGTTTCTGGCGGCGGCGACTTGGTCCTCCTCCTCTATATCCGAAGCTCCACTACCGATTCGCGCGCTGGCACTGTTCCGAGCCAACGCGACAGGAGAAAGTCCGAGGCACCAGCAAGCGAACGGTGGCCAACCGGCAACGGCACGGGAAGGCTAACACCC
>JAZDLZ010000177.1:0-7671 GCA_043801535.1 Pseudomonadota bacterium | reverse complement strand
CCCTAAAACGGCGATAGTGACCACGAGCGCAGCGCGGCTTCGCCGCGCAGAGCGAGTCGCGGCGCTGCACCAGTTTGGTGATCGCCCGGAAAGTGACGCGCCGCGGTTCCCCTCCTCGGAGAGGGAGGACCCGTCGGAGGTCTCCTCCGACGGGGGGCGGCGAGGGCTCGCAGCCGCCCTTAGATTGAGGGGCGGAGGGGGTGGTCTTGAGGCGCGCTAGCGCCGGATCAGGGAGTGGCCGGCGGCGGCCAGCCAGGCTTGGGCTTGGGCTCGGTGCGTGCTTGACTATCAGCTCGCTGGGACACTGTCTCCTCTGGCTGGCATGCGGAACGCTCGCTTTCGCCGCTCACGTGCCCCGATTACGCCATACACTGGCGCCGATCGATTTTTCCGTGGCCGTACTAGAAAAGACGACGAGGGAGCGGCCAGCAGCACAGGAGCAGCGCGGGGAGACGAAGGAAGACTCGTCCGCCGCCACCGATGGAACAAAAGAGGCCGAGCCGGCGAAGCCCAAACCCAGCCCGGCTGCTGCCAGTCACGAACAGATCCCGAAGCAGCCCAAACGGCGTGCAGCAAAACCGCCGGAACCTACACCCGTGCCTGCAACAGACGAGGCCAGCGTGGTATTGCCAGTGGATGCAAGCCCACTCGCCAGGCAGGCGCCGACGCCAGATGGTCAAATGCCCGAATCGCTCGACGGTGGGCCGGCGTTGGCAATGGACAACGATACCCGGGACGCTGGCACCTCGGACGCCCTGGCGTCGGGGAAGCAGAATGGCTTGGCCGAGAACGAAGGCACGGACGAAGGCACGGACGAAGGCACGGACGAGCCCAGTCTCGACGGAAACGTCGATATGGGCAACGCCGTTCCAGCCGGTGCAAGGCTGATTGTCGTCCTACGAATGGATACCATCCGGTCCACGCCACTGGCCGAGGCCATCGGTTCAATCCTCGCTCCAATGCCAGACTACCAAACAACTGTCGTCGGGACTGGGATCTCCCTCGTCGACGCCTTTGATCTCCTGGTAATTGCCACCCCGGACCCCACCGATGTGACGGCAACGTTTCTCGCCGGCTACACCCAAGCCGAGAACACGAAACTGACCCAAACCCTTACCGGGAGCCCGGACAAGCCGCGGATCGCCTGGCAACCCTCTGCCATCGGCCAAATTGGCCGGCGAGCAAGGTCAGCCCGGCCAGTGAACGCCGACCAACGAGTGATCGTCGTGCCCTCGCCAAATTGGCTCGTCCTGGTACACCCGCAGCATCTCCCTTCGCTCGTGCCACAACCTCGACCTCGACCTCGACCTCGAAACCAACCACCACCCGGTCCGTCCTGGCTGGAGCAACTCGACGCCACGAGAGTCACCGTCGAAGGAATGGCGCGCGGAGCAATAGCCATCGTTCAAGCAGGCAGAGGCGCTGACGACGACATTGGCCTGCACGCCAAGGCAGGAGCAGTGACCTCCGCGGACGACTTGCCTAGTCGTGCCGTCGCAGCGCTATTCCCGGGCGCAGATGGGCTCGAAGTCCGAGGCGAGCTGTTCTTCGATACGAGCACGAGCGCCAAAGCGTTCATGCCAATGGTCGAGAAACAGCGACGGCAGGCCCTCTCGTTTGGTAGCCTCAGACTTCTTCTCGAAGGATTCCACCTTGCCCGCACAGTAAAGAACTTCTCGTTCACCATCGAGGAAACCAAGGCCACGTTCGCGACCTCGGTTCCGGCAGACGATCTTGTTGTGCTTCTTCGGCTCGCCGCCAATTGGTCGAGCACCTTCTTCGGAGGAAGACGGATCGTCGTTCCTGCCATCCCCCATGCTCCGGTTTCCAAACCGCCGCCCGCTACGCTGAAACCGCTCGACGCTGGTGTTGGCGTCCCGGAAGCTCAGTAGTGAGCCAGGCTTCCGTCGGCTCGGGCGCGACGCAGGGCAATGCCGAATAGCAAGGCACCGGCGGGCGTGACAACCACAATGAACGATCCGAGCGCCACGAGCTCTCGGGAAACCATCTGCAGTGAGGCATCGGCAAAGAGCGCTTGGCGCACCATTTCCAACGCTGGAGCGAGAGGCAGCGCATAGGCGCAAGCCCGTAGCGCTGGCGGCAACACGTCGATGGGATAGAGGACACCCCCCACCACTGCGGCGGACATGGCGACGAGCGCAGTTATCGGATCCACCCGCCGCAAACACATTGTCATGGCGCCGCCGAGTATGCCGAGCGAAACGAACGCCAACAGGGCGAGCACGACCGCTACCAGCAACGTCAGGACGTTGACCGGACCGAAAGAGACGCCGAAGAGCAACGGACCCGATAGCAGGAGCACCAGGATGCGCGGCAACGCAATGACCGTCTCTGCCAAAGGAATAGAGAGCATCACCTGCCATGTCGTCGCTGGCGTCGCCAGCACTGCCTCGAGAGTGCCCTCGAGCTGGGTTTCTCTGATACGACGAGCCAAGACCATGGTGATCGTATGGAAGACCTCGGCGGTACAGAGCCCGACAAGCCAAAAGCCGACGAATCCTGCACCGCCGTACCGGGAGACAGGAAGGCCTACGCCTCCGCTGCTGAGAAACCGGGCAAGGAAGGAAAAGGAAGCCAGCACGACCAGGGCTGAACCAGTACGGAGGGCGAATGCAAAGCGATAGCTCGCCTGAATCGCGAGGTCACGGCGCACAAAGGCACCCGCGACTCGCAGAAACGTCGTCCGCGGCGAAGGGAAGACCGTCGCGTCCGCGGGCAACACCAAGGATGGATTTGGCGACTCGGCAGCATCAGCAGCCACGGGCGACCTCGATTGCTCCGGCAACCAAGCCAGAAAAGACGATCCGTCCCTGTTCCAAGACGATTGCTCGCCTACCCAGGTTTTGCGCTTCCTCGACCAGATGGGTAGCAACCAGAACCGCACACCCGGACTCGGCCAACGAACGTATCAGTCGCCGATGCTCCCTCGCCGCACGGGGATCGAGCCCAGCGGTTGGCTCGTCTAGCAGGAACACCCGTGGAGTGCCAAGGAGCGCGCGCGCCAAGGCGAGCTTCTGCCGCATCCCAGCAGAATAGTCGCTGACTCGACGTTCGGCGATCTCTTGGACGATGCCGGTCTTGGTCAAGGCGTCGGCAACTCGCCGACGACGACCGTGGCGGTTCCACCCGACCAAGGCAGAAAAGAACTCCAGGTTGGCCCGCCCCGAAAGGCGCCACGCAAAGGAACGCGGATCAGCGGCAACATACACCGCGTCCCGCCGCAGATCTGTGCTCGGCATGGTGCAATCGTGCCCGCACACCTGAGCCCGACCTCGAGTCGGCGCTACCAGGCCGGCCAGACACTTGAGGAGCGTGCTCTTGCCAGCACCATTCATCCCGAACAAGACCAGAACCTCCCCTGCTGCGAGGGACAACGATACCGTGTCCAGAGCGCGAACTGTCCTGCCTCGAAGCCGTCCCGCCAGGATGTCCCGCCAGCTTGCTGCCTGACGATAGTCCTTCCCGAGTCCTTCAGCCTCGACCAGCAAGCTCATCTTTGGTACTTGTCCACCCACCGCTGGTGCTCGGCGTAGGTTTCCGAGAACACATGGCTGCGCTCGTCCTTGGCAACGAAGTAGAGATACTCGGTCGATGCTGGATCCATCGCCGCCTCCAGCGCAGCGCGACCGGGGTTGGCAATTGGGCCAGGCGGTAGCTTGGCGTGACGATAGGTATTGTAGGGATTGGCCTTGTCGTCGAGCTGGGCACGGAAGAGCCTTCCTGCCGGATCCCATCTCTGGCAGGCCGGGCTCTTGGCCAGAGGCACAGTGCAACCGTAGCGAATGGTCGGATCGGTCTCGAGGAGGCGCGAGCCAAAAGACGGAAGGATCAGGCGATTGTAGAACACCGAAGCGACCAGCCGTCGCTCCTCCGGCACTCCGGTTTCCTTCTCGACAATCGAGGCCATGATGACGATCTCCCTATCGCCCCAGCCTAGCTTCTTCTGCAGCCGACCAAGTGACTTGGAGTGCGCTCTGCCGAGCTCGTCGTACACCACTCGATGACGACGGATCATCGCCGAAAGAATCGTTCGCGCGGACGAACGGAGTCGAAACAGATAGGTGTCCGGGAACAGGTAGCCGTCGGCCGTTGTTCCGTCGATACCTTGCTCTCTCAGCCACTCTACGTCGCGGCACAGTTCTTCGAGCTCGCGTGCCGGAGCGAGGCCTGCCTCAGCCAAGCTCGCGGCAACCTCGATGATGTGCTTTCCTTCGGGTACGGTTATCCTGATTTCCTCTTCCTTGGCTCCCTTGACCAGCGCATCGAGCACCTCGGCTGGCGACAGGTCGTCACGCAGAACATAACGTCCGGCTCGCACCTTGCTGGCCATGCCACGATGGATCGCATATAGCCTGAACCAAGCCGGCCGCCCGATGAGGTTGGCCTGGGAAAGCACAGCAACGACCTCGGGAAACGACATGCCCCGGCCAATCTCGACGACGACTTCGCGGCCCTTGCCATGAGCACGGCCGTGGGGGTACCGCGAGATCTCGAGATAGGCGATGGCACCCGCCGCCGTCACGACAAGAACGGTGGCCAACACGATCAGCAAGGCGATACGAAAGGATCTTCGCGACACGGCGGGACTCTACTCTGGGGAACGCTTGGCGTCGAGCCACCCCTGCAGAATGAACACTGCCGCCTGCTGGTCGATGATCTTCTTGCGCTCGCCATGCCCGAGATCGGCCTCGAGCAAGGGACGTTCCGCTCCAACGGTCGAAAACCGCTCATCCCACGTTTCGATCTGAACCTCGACGTCGACTCCACCACCTTCACCACCTTTACTATCTTCACCGCCATCGCCGACGCGACGAGCTTCAACGAAGTGCTCCTTCGCTCTTTCCCTCTCTGCGCGCAGATACTCTTTGAGCACACGAATGAACCCCAAAACGCCACGCGCACGAATGCCAAGTCGTCCATCCATGGTAAGTGGCAAGCCAACGACAACAACAGTGGCGCCGAGCTTGGATATCACCGTGGCAGTCGCCGAAGCATCGGCACGAAACCCACGTCTGGCGATCGTCTCGACCGGATGAGCACATAGACCAAGCTCATCGGAGATGGCGACCCCTATCGTTTTGTCACCAATATCAAGACCGATAGCACGCACTAGATGCACCTATGCTATGTTGCAAACGGTCAGTCCGCAAGGGAACCATGGCAGATCCAACTCAGCCCCCGTCACCGACGACGTCGCCACCGCGCGTCCACCTACAACTCGACGACGACGTCGCCCAGGGAATGTATTCGAACCTCGTGCTCATCAATCACAATCAGAACGAATTTGGGCTGGTCGACGCTGCCGTCAACGAGGAAGAACCAGTCGTTCACTGACCTTCGACACCCATCTTGACAGAATCATCGAACATCGGGCATTCGACGGACCCGAGATGGCATTCTTGAAGGCTCAGCTTGCCTACCGTCGCGGCAATGTGGTTGCTGCCCGCACGCTCATGTCGTCATGCCTCCAGGAGATCGAGGCGCCCATGCCCCCGCGCTCTTCCGCAGCGATGAAGAATGGGTAGCCTCGACGATCTTATCGCCGGCGGCGAGGCGCTCGCTGTCGAGTTCAAGAGCGACGTGAACGACACCGAGCTCGTCGAGACCGTTGTCTGCTTGGCGAACAGGGGCGGCGGGACGCTGCTCGTCGGCGTGGACGACGACGGCACGATCAAGGGAGCCCGACCTCGGAACGGCAGGATCACAGATCCTCGCCGTGTCGAAGCACTCATCTCGAACAGCACGCGGCCCTCGCTCGGCGTGCAGGCCGCTGTCGAGGAAGCTCAGGGCAAGCCGGTGCTGATCATCAAGGTGCCGGCCGCCATCGTTCCCACTGGAACGTCGAGCGGGCGCTATCTACGGCGAGCGCTCGGCGGAGACGGGCGTCCGGCCTGCGTGCCGTTCTTCGTGTTCGAGACGACCGGGCACGGCCATCTCCATGACCCGGCGTCGGCCGTCGTTCCCAGCGCCACTTGGGGCGACCTTGACTCGCTGGAGATCGAGCGTTTTCGCAGATTCGTTCGCGAGAGTGGAGGTCGCGGCGACAACGCGCTCGTCGACATCTCCGATGAAGACCTGTGCCGGGCGCTCGGGGGCCTTGATGCCAACGGCGCCGTCCGAGGCGTGAGGAAGGTCGCGTTGCTGCTCTTCGGGCGCGAGGAGTCGCTGCGGCGGCTGATGCCGACCCACGAGGTGGCCTGGCAGGTGCTCGAGGGGCTAAAGGTCCTCGAGAACGAGATTCGCCGGTGGCCTCTCCTGCGAAGCTTCGAGGACATCGTCCAGCGCTTCCGGGTTCGCAACCGCAGCACCGAGATCGTGGATGCGTTCCGTACCGAGATCCCGGACTTCGCAGAGGATGCTTTCCGCGAGGCGCTGGCGAACGCGATGACCCACCGGGACTACGCCCAGCTCGGCGCGATCCATGTGCAGTGGACTGACGAGGGGATTCGCATTGACAACCCCGGCGGATTCCCCGAGGGCGTGCGGCTGGACAACCTCCTGGTCACACCACCGAGGCCGCGCAACCTGTTGCTCGCGGATGCGTTCAAGCGCGCCGGCATCGTTGAGCGGACGGGCCGCGGCGTCGACACCATCTTCTACGGCCAGCTTCGCTACGGGAGATCTGTGCCTCGCTATGGGCTCTCCACTGAGACGAGTGTCACGGTGGTCTTGCCGGGAGAGCCCGCGAATCGCGAGCTGGTGAAGCTCGTCACCCGCGAGGGGCGGGCCGGACGTCCGCTATCACTGCGGGAGCTTCTGGTGCTGAGCGATCTCCAATCGGCGCGCTCCGTCACTGCCATCGATGTCGCGCGGCTCATTCAGACAGAGACAGACGAGGCCGCCGCGCGAAACGTCCTTGGACGACTTGTCGAGGCCGGCTTCGTGGAAGCGAGAGGGGCTGCACGAAACCGCAGCTATCATTTGTCCTCCGCGACGTACCGCGCACTGGGCGATCGAGCCGGTTACGTCCGTACCGCCGGCTTTGAGCCGCTCCAACAAGAACAGATGGTTCTCCGTTTCGTACGGGAGCACGGCCGGATCACCCGCCGCGAGACTGCCGAGCTCTGCCAAATGTCGCTCCGGCAAGCAGCCCATCTCCTGAAAAAGATGCGTAATAACAAGCTGATACGGGCCGCTGGCCAAGGGAGGAAGGCCCACTATGTCGCAATGTGAGTTTCCCCCGGCAGCAAAACTCTCAATGAGAGTTTCGTGTCACTTTGCGGCCTGCAACCCAGCGCCGTATCACCACATTCGGGAGTATTCGTGGCGCAAATGCGACATCAGCGGAATTGCTCATCTTTCTGTCAGCGCCATTTTTTGGAGTGCTTCGAATGGATCGCCGGAAGCAGGGGCCGGGATGCGGCAGTGGCTGGAACTGGCTGCTATTGCTTAGGACGTAGGCATGGCATTCGAGCAGGTGCTTCGGAGGCGATGGATCAAGCTGCGGGTCCGACGACGGACGTCCACACTTTCCGCTGCTCGGCCCAGCTTTCGTGCCGCACGACATCGCGGAGAGTGCGCTCGGCCATGGGCTCGAGGCTGTCGACGGCCTCGTGGTTGTGGACTCGTTCCTGGAGGGCCGGCGCGAGCAACAGGTTGTCGTGGAGTTGGGTTACCCCGTCCCCCCCCCCCCCTCCGCGCGGCGAAGCC
>JAZDLZ010000153.1:0-3744 GCA_043801535.1 Pseudomonadota bacterium | reverse complement strand
TGTGGCGCCTCGATCAGCGATTCGGACTTGGTCGACCCCATCCGAACGAGGAAGACCCCTGCGCCGCGACGTTTCTTTTCGAGGATCACCAGCACTGGTCGCCGTGCGTGGGTGGCGGTGACTATCCGGAAACCAAGAGACGTGGCGGTGTGTTCCAGCGCGCGGATCGCCGCAATGGAGCAGCTCTTCGCTGCTCTGATGGAGGCAGAGAAGAAGCTCTTCTCCTTCAGCCAGGCGGCCTGATCTGGAGGGCGGTAGACATGGCGTCCGCTGGCTCCGCCTCGCCGGGCCGTGGCAAGCAGAACGGAAGCTGCGGGAGTGCTCGGCGACGTTGGATACTCTGCCGCCCGACAGACTGGACGGCAAGTAGGGTTCAGGCCCATCCAACAGACAAGCGGTAGCATCCAACTGGGGTTGCCAGTCAATCGTCTTCCCATTCGACACCAAAGCGAGGGACTACCCGGTAGGATGGCGCGCCAGATACGAAGAATCTGGAGTGGGTTACTCGTGGACCTTGTTTGAGAGTGATGTGTGCTCGGTGAATCCCGAGGCCGAGGTCGGGTCCGAGATTGAGACGGAAGATTGCGACTCCTCGGGCGCCACCCCTGCGGTCTAGCCAGCGTGTGACGGCTCGAATCGGGAGTCGCCGCCAGGTTTTCGTGAGCGGGGTCGCACCGGAGGCTCGAGCGACCATGAACGGCCGCTTCCCCCCGTCGATGACCGCGTGCAGCTCGAGAACGCCAGCTCCGCCGGGGTCTTGGTCGGTGTAAACGACGATGGTGAGCGATTTCGTCTCTTGTTCTTCGGTCAGTCGGACTGGCACGGCGAGTGAGCCTGCATCACCTTTGACCAGGCGCCAGACTTTTCTTTCGACGAAGACGGTCGGGATCGCCGTCATTCCCGGCTCGTCGCTGGCATGCATGTCCGGCGCGTCCGGCGTGGCTGGCGCGGCATGCGTGGCTGGCCGGGCATGCTCGGCTGGCGGGGCTGGCGTGAGAACGAGCCCTGGCGCTCCGTCGACCCGAGCTCGATGCCGGCCTGGTGCAAGTCGTCCCAGCCTGATTCGCCCTCGCGGAAACAATAGTCGCCGAGTGGCAACCTGCTTCCCGTCGAACGTCACTCGGAGGGTGCCGCCGAGAGCTTCGGGACCGACCAGATAGTCGAGAGTGAGCCTGCCCTCGGCGGATACGTCGACTTCCACCTCGCTGCCAATGGCAAACACGCTGCGATGGAAGGGGTGCCATCGCCCATTCTGATCTGTCGCCCGCTCTATTAGTAGCTGACTGGTTCTCGGACGAACAGGTTCCACGGGTCGATACGGCCCTCCGGCGGAGCTGCCGTACCCGATCGGCTCCAGCCGTACCTGGGCTTCGAGGCTGGCACGACGACCGGCGATGGCGAGCTCGGCATGGTTGTCCGGCAGAAAGGGCGTCCAGCGCTGGCGAACGTAGGGAGCGTATTTCAGACGGGCATTCTCGATCGCGAGCTCGTAGGAGGACGCCAGCTTGGCTGCCGGAGGATCGTCCTCGGCCTCGAGCGAAACGAAAACCTGGAGCGATTTCTGCAACGACAACGGGGAACACGACGGCAGTGACGCCTGCAACGCCTGCAACGGCTGCGACGACTGCGACGGCTGCGACGGCTGCGACCGAGACAATGACGTAGCGGCAGTCCTTATCTCGAGGATCGTGCCTGGTCTGCCCTTGGCGAACAGGTAGGCTGGCTCGGTGGAGTGGATCCCTCCGCCGGGAGAGGCGGTGAAGATGGATCCGCCGACAGATCCGCCCTGCGAAGACAGCGACGCACGGGCTCTTGTCCTTTCGAGAGCGGGCAGATTGCAGAGCAGTAGGTGGCGGTTCTCTCTCGCTTCCCTTGCCTGGTCGGGGCAGGCGTGCTCGTCGACCTGGCCGAAGGCAGCAACGGGAGCTGCGCTCGACGTCGACTCGGCTCTCTCTCCACTGTCGGTCGGTAGCTGCTCTCGACCGAATCGTTCGAAGAGCGAAGGAACGAGCGGAAGCTGTTCGACTCCTTCAGCAGCTGTTGCTCCTCTTGCGTCGAGCAGACGCCAGCTCACCGATACTGTGGGAGGATCGAGCTGGCGATCGCAGACGGTTGACACTCGCGCTCTCACCGCTATTCGCGAGACGCCGTCGCCGGCGAGGGTCGCTCTGACTGGCGGTCCGTCCGATCGCAGTTGCCAGTAGACCAGTCGTCGCCGATCCGGGGCGATTTCTCCCGACGCCGGTGGCGGAAGATCGATGCCGAGTTGCCGGGCGCCGTCAGCCACGAACGCTCGTGCGAGCACCAGCCGTTCGTCCAACCCCTTGATGAGCACGGTCAGGACTCCGTTCGCCGGAATCTCTAGTCTCGCTCGACACGGCCGTCCAGTAGGTTCGACAACGATTCGCTGCCGATCGGCGTGACCATGGTTGTCGACTGTATCCAGCAGGATCGTTGCAGATGACGAATCGGGAGTTGCCAGGCCAAGGATGACCGCGCCAGGACCCCGAGCTGTCCAGGCGGCACCACTGCACGAGGAAACGGCTTCGACAGGCTGAAGCCCGAGCATGGCCTGGTCGCTCGCTGATCGGAAGTCCACTTTGGCAGGATCGACAATGTCCACTGGGCGAATCGATCCACGGCCTTCGGCCAAGCGGGCTTGCTCCATTGGTGCGAGGTACGTGGATTCCAGCACGAAGCCGTCGAGGTACGGCCAGCCGAGCGCGCGCGCTCGATCGCCGGCCGTCCGAGTGCGTGGGTCCGCCCATGGCGTGCCTTGTCTCCATGACACTGGGTGCGAGCCTCTCCGGGATAGCCGCGCCACACCCCGAGCAGCAGTGCCGTCTCGGTTTGGCTCGGGCTGCAGACGAACACTGATTCGCCCACCAGCAGCCGCGGCTTCTCGAGGGATCGCCATGGCGCGCCGTTCGGTCAGCGCTCGTCCGTCTGCCTTTGCGTTACCGATAGGTGACTCGACGACAGCTCGGCCTTGCCACCGCTGTGCGCCAGAGCCATCGAATGCAGTGACCTCCACCGTGTAGCGGAAATGGCGTCGTTGCGGCAGCGACCCCGGAATCGCGAGATGGGTAACCAAGAGCAGATCGCGGTCGTCTTCTTCGACGGCGAAAACCAGCACGTCGTCGCTGCCGAGCAGGTATGCGGGATAGCTCGATTGCGGATTGGGCGGGGACGGTGAGCTTCCACCAGCAAGACACCGCAACACCGCAAGGGTCGTTCCGATCGAGAGCAGATACAGCCCCACTCGTATCATCGTACCTCCCCACCCCGACGGTGACTGGGATTCTGCCGCTGTCGTCATTGACTGCTCTGCCGGATGCCGAGGGCAAGGAGGGCGACAGTGCCTCCGTTGCGCAAGCTCTCGATATCGTCAGGGCTCGGACCGTCCCTCGACTCGAGACGGATGGTTGGTGCGGTTGCCGGACCAGGGTCCCGAAGGTTGGCGATTCCCAGGGATATCCGGTTGTCGCGTCTGCCAGCGAGCACCAGTAGCGCCTCATCGGTGTCGGAGTCGACGACCAGTCTGACGTAGACGTCCAGCGCTGCGAGCGCGCGGGAATCGGCCGGGTGACGGATCTCGGCGAATCGGCGAGCACGCTCGAGAGCGGTGGCGATTTCACTCTCACTCGCCGCGGGCGCGGCGACTGTCGCTCGACCGAGCACCTCTGTCAGTGCGGCGCGGACAGTCGGAATACCGAGCTCACCGAGCATCGCTATTGCGGCAGC
>JAZDLZ010000099.1:0-7148 GCA_043801535.1 Pseudomonadota bacterium | reverse complement strand
CGACCTTGATCTCGTCGGGACCGGGAATCCGCGTGAATTTCCCCGCCTCACCGCTCCAGATCACGCGAGTGGCGCCGATGAGCTTGGCATCGGCGAGCGCCTTCTTTGCCCACGCGCCAGTGTTCACGTACTCGGCAGTCTTGCCATCCACCATCAGGTTCATCGGAACCATGGCGAACTGGAGTGTTGCGCCGCCTTGGAGGAAAAGGATGTCGTGGGTATCCGGTACCCCCAGGATTTCGCGCAACAGGACAAGCGCAGTACGGTGAATCTCGTCGTACTGCTTGCCTCGGTGGCTCATTTCGACGAGCGACATTCCAGCGCCCTGGTAGTCGACGAGCTCTGCTTGCGCCTTTTCGAGCGCCTGGAGAGGCAGGGTGCATGGACCAGCCGCGAAGTTGAAGATCCTCTTCATGCTCTCACCTCCGTGCTTCTGCAATCGCTCCCGATTGGCTCCCGGTCGGCTCCCGGCTTGGCTGCCGGAATCCTCGCCTTGTGGGAATGGGAGCTCCGATGCCGGTATACACTATGCCGGTCGGCGATGCGATGGTTTATAGTCGGGAACACACGATCTGATGACTGACACCTCTCCGACTGGTCGTCGTTATTGTTCGCACTGTGGGGCCACCTTCCTTACTGATCTGGAGAGGTGTCCCAAAGACGGTAACAGGATAGTCCAGGCAATACGGGATCCCCTGTTGGATCAGGTGTTGGTCGGCCGCTATCGAGTTCTCGCCTGCCTTGGCTACGGCGGGATGGGGCAGGTGTATCAAGTCGAGCACGCCACGATTGGCAAGCCATTCGCTTTGAAGGTGCTGTACGGCGAGCTGGCTGGGGATCGCAAGATGGTCGAGCGATTCCAGCGCGAGGCATTTGCGCTCAGCCGGCTGTCTCACCGCAACATCGTCGAGGTCGTGGATTTCGGCGAGAGCGAACAGGGTTTGCTCTTTCTCGTTACCGAGCTGATCAAGGGGAGATCGCTCGTCGACGAGGGGCCTGTTCTCTCGGTGGGTCAGACAGTACACGTGGCCAGGCAGATCACCCGGGCGCTCCATCACGCCCACCGCAACGGCATCGTCCACCGCGATCTCAAACCGGAAAACGTCATGCTCGTCGAGGAAGAGGACGATCCGGTGGTCGTCAAGATCCTCGATTTCGGCATCGCCCGAGTGGCGTCCGAGCAAGCAGCCGCCAGAGGCGAGCATCTTACTGCCGCTGGCTTGATGCTAGGCACTCCGGAGTACATGGCGCCAGAGCAGGCGCGGGGAAAAGCAGTCGATGGTCGCGCCGACCTCTATTCGCTCGGTGTAATGCTCTTCGAGCTGCTCACTGGCTCGCTGCCATTCGAGTCGAGCAATGTTCTCGAGCTCATGAGCATGCACCTTTCCGCCCCTCCGCCGTCAATCACTACCCCGGGGGTTCCTCCTGCTCTTGCCGAAGTGGTTGCGAGGCTGCTCGCCAAGAAACCCGAGGATCGCTACCAGAGTGCGCTGGAGCTGCAGGCAGCGTTGGATGCTACTCTCGGGCCGTCTGCTCTTGCGGCGGCACGAAGGCGTACTGGGCTCGGGGGGGTTGGCGCTGCCGCGACCGCACCGATTCCTGCTGTTCAAGCAGCTTCGACCTCGACAGTTACCGACGGTACGTCCGACGAAGCAGCCAAGACGCCGAAAGACACCGAGGCACAGGCGCATCGCGACACCGAGGCTGCGCAGGAGACCCGAGCTCCGGCGGAAGCCGGCACGAGCGCTGGTCGAGGAATCGAGACGGAAGCACAGGAGGCAGGCGAGGCGCGGTCGGCCAAGGAAGGACTGAGCCAGACGATCCCTCTTGCCGAAGAGGCGGCGGCGCCGGGCGCCGGCGTGATGGAGGCGGGGAGCGAGAAACAGGCAGAACAGACAGAACAGACAGAGCACCCGGGTCAGCCCGATCAGAGTGCGCGGCCGGGAGTCGACACGCTGGGCAGGCCGCCGACGGAAGGAGCAGACGGCTCGCCCTCGGGAGAACAAACTGGTCAAGAGGCCGGTGCTGCTGGGCAGACTCTGGCAGCTGTTCCCGGGACGCTGGCCGACGCAATGAAAGGAGCGTCGACGCGGCGTTCGCCTCTCGCCGGGCCGCAGTGGCAGGGACGCGGCAACACCGAATGGCAAGTCGGACAGGTAATCGACGAGCGCTGGGAGGTTTTCGGCTGGGCTGCTGGATCGTCCGGGGTGGTGATGTTCGTTCGCGATCGCGTCTGGGACGGCATGGCTCTCGCCGTGAAGACGTTTCGCCATCCAGCGGGCAAGGAAGGGGAAGCGAGCAAGACCCGACTCCGGCAGCGGCTCAAGGAATGGCGCGATCTGGGCGAGTACTCGCACCTGGTGGCGGGCTTCTACGAGCTCGAGATTCAAGCTGCGCTTCGTTTCTTCATGCAATATGTACCGGGCAAGCCGCTCTCCCAGTTGTTCAGAGAGATCTCCGGCAAGCCGATTCCACTCGAAAACGCGCTCGATCTGGCAGTGCAGGCGGCAAGCGCGCTCGAGTTTCTCCATGCCCGGCAAATGGTGCACGGTGGTCTGGAACCCAAACGTTGCCTGACTACCGACGATTTGCTGCTGCGACTGGCTCTGCCTCTCAAGCCCGAGGAGACGCGGCCCCATTCCGATGAGCAAGCACTCTATCTGGCTCCGGAGTGTTGGGACGAAAAGCGAGGTCAGAGTCAGAAGGGGGCGTCGGATGTCTATTCCATGGGAGCGATTCTCTATCAGGCTATTGCCGGCTTCCCACCTTTCGAAGCCTCGGCGGCCTGCGCAGAGCGCTACGCTGGAAAGCTACCGAACAGCCTCGGCGAGCTTCTCGCAGCTGCCAAACCAGACGCGCGTTCGGCGCTCGGATTGTTCCATCAGCAGGTCGAGCCGCTGCCGCTGGCCACCTCGGGACCCCTGGCCGAGCTGGTGCTGCGATGTCTGGCCAAAGATCCGGCGCAACGACCATCAGCCGCTTCGTTCAGGAGCGCGATCCTCGGCTTGTATCCAACTGTCGTCGGTAGCGACTACGATCGTGAGCTGGTTTTACCCGATTCGTCTGCCACCGAGGCGGGCGAGTGCAATCGGGCCGCCTCCTACTACACCATGGGCGACACTGAGACTGCCAAGCAGATCCTCGACAAATGGCTCTCCCGTGACCGCGCTCCGCTCTCTGCCTGGTTGAATCGCAAGGCGATTGCCATCAACGAGGAAGAGGTTCAACCCGGCACGGTCTTCGAGCAGATGGAAAGCATGCTCGCGGCACGCGGGCAGCAGGCCGAGGATGACCGTCACGCCTCGCTCTTCAAGGAGCACATGGCGGCGTACGTGATCCTGGTGGGAGCGCCGGTCAGGGCGGTGGCGTTCAGCCCGGACAGCTCGCTGGTCGCCACTGGCAGCGATAGCCCCGAGGAGACGGCACGGGTCTGGGAGACTGCCACCGGCAAGCTCTCCACAGTGATGAGGTGGACGCGCGACAAGACGGTGGCAGTGGCGTTCAGTCCGGACGGACGCAGGCTCGTGACGGGCAGCGACTACGGGGCGGTGCGGCTCTGGAACGCGAGCAGCGGCGAGCTGGTGCGGACGATAAGCGAGCACTGGGGGAGAGTAACGTCGGTCGTTTTCAGTCCCGACGGAAACCTGCTCTTGACTGGCGGGCGTGACGGCACTGCGCGATTGATCGACGTGGCGAACGGCAAATTGGTTGGGACTCTCAAAGGGCACAACGGACCGGTCAATTCGGTCGCCTTTGCTCCCGACGGAAGGCGAGTGCTCACCGGGGGTGGGGATGCCGCGGTGAGGATGTGGGACGTGGTCAGTGGCAAACCGCTAGGCGAGCTGAAGGGACAGTTTCAGCGAATCAGCTCGGTCGCTATCAGCCCAGACGGACGCAGCGCAATCGCCGGCGGCGAGGGCGGTATGGCGTGGGTCTGTGACCTGGCATCGGGCAGGGTCACTGTCGTGCTAAAGGGGCATCGCGGCGCAATCCACTCGGCGGCGATCAGGCTCGGCGGGCGGATGGCATTGACAGGCTCGGCAGATTTTTCGGCGCTTCTCTGGGATGTCGCCAGCGGTCGTCCCGAGCGTTCGCTGATGGGGCACACTGCCGCTGTCCTGGCAGTGGGATTCAGTCCAAATGGCACGATGGCGATCACCGGTAGCGAAGACTGCACTGCCCGCATGTGGGTAGTTGGTGGGGCGCACAAGCCCGATCGTGCCTGGCCTGTCTGTGCCCAGCCTCCTCGTTCGGCAGAGAGAAGCACCCCACAGCAGGCTCCACTCTACGAGCTCAGTGCGCGGCTCCGCGCCCACGATATCAGCGCCTATCCTGGATTGAAGGCGGCGATTCGCACCGTTCCCAAACGGCCCGATCAGGAAGAGCTCGCCCTGGATACCGAGCAAGCCTGCGCATCGTTCGGTCTGCGCACTGGAGTGCGTGCGGCGCTTCGCCTCTCGACCGGCAAGGTCAACGCCAAGGTCGAGAGCGTTGGCTTCTCCTCTTCAGGGCGGTTCGTGCTGGTGGCGGCCGGGAGGGAGGCATCCTTGCGCGAGGTCAAGGGATGGAAGCTCATTCGTTCGTTTGGCAGCGGGACTCAGATCAATGCTGCCGCGATCAGCTCCGATGGCCGGATCGTGGCAACGGCCTACGGCGATGAGCGTTTGCACGTCTGGGATGCAGGATCAGGGAGTCTTCGGCGGGAGATATTCGCCCCGATCCCGGTCAACAAGGTCGCGCTCTGCCACGACGGCAGCCGGGTTATCAGCAGCCATGACGACCGCACTGTCAGGATCTGGGATGCTCGTGCTGGCAAGCTGCTCCATGCTTGCGCCGGACACCGCAAGCCGGCTCGACCGGTAGCCTGGTTTCCCGGCGGCGAGCTTGCGATCTCCGGCGCAGATGATGGTAGAGCACTGATCTGGGATACCAGCCAGGGAGCCGCGAGCAGAGCTCTCGACGGGCACGGCGACGAAATCTGCGCTGTCGCGGTCAGTGCCGACGGACGCTTCGCCGTCACTGGCAGTGCCGATCGGACAGCAAGACTCTGGGAGACGGCCCACGGCAAGACGATTCGCGTATTCAGGCACAGTGGAGAAGTCGCTTCTGTCTCGCTTTCCCCGGATGGCCGACTGTTATTGACTGCCACTGGTGGCCGGGCGGTGACTGTCTGGGACACCAAGACTGGCAACGCCTACTGCACCGTCGCCGGTGAAAGCAACGCGGTGTCGGTGGCAGCTTTCTGTCCAGACGTGGCATCGCTGGCAACTGGCGGCGAGAGCGGGACCTGCGAGCTCTGGGTTCTCGATTCCGACTGGGTATTCTTCGAAGAAGCACTCTACGCCGGTGCCTCATTGCTAGACGGACAGCCTTCGCGATTCTGGCAGCACATCAAGAACATCGGCGCCGACCTCGACGGCTGTCTCGATGTCTGGCAGGACCTGAAGAATTGCGCCAAACGATCGAATCTCGCACCTGAGTGGCCGGAGCGTCTTGGTGCCGTACGTTCGTCGATTATCGGGATCCTTGCCAGATTGGTCGAGGCGGCGGCCGCTGATCCGGCAGTGGCAGCGACCATGGCCGGGCACACGGTGCCGCGCGCTCACCAAGTGGATCCAGAGCTTGCCCGAGACATCCCACTACCCAAAGCCAAGGCGTCGCCAGAGGCGGTTGCCAATCCCGAATCGTCCGCCGCCACCCCGGCGAGCACACCTGTCGCGCCATTGCCGGTGCGACACGAGGAAATGGCAGTGCGCCCTTCGCGCGGCACAGCAGCGTATCGCGCTTCCAGCGTGACGGTCTGGAAACCGTGGAAGCATCTCTCGCTGAGCGTGCTTGGTCTCGGACCGGGGATTGCGCTCGTTACGATCGGGGGAGGACCCGCAACCCTAGCCGTCGGCGCGCTGGCAATCGCTGGCGGTATCTGGCAGGGCTTGAATTTCGCCAATGCCTTGCGCAAGCCGAAGAAGCCGAAACCCCCAGCATGACCCTGACCCAGCTTCGCTATACCGCCAACGGTCATGATGTGAGGTTTTACGAACGCCTGGTGGTGTGTAGCTACAACGCGCAGCCCGGTCACGGTCACGGTCACGGTCACGGACCACGGGCGACGGGCGACGGGCCGGGAATCAGTGAGCTTGGCTGATCGTAGTGCCTCCCCTGATCGTATTCCGTGTGGCGTGAACCGTGACCGTCCCCGTCCAGCCGCTGAGTACCATGAATGCTCTTTCAGATCCGCAGTCTTCGTCCGCGCGCGGTATATTCTGCGACGGCTCCTTCGCGCACAGATCGAGCGCGGTCGGTCGTTGAGAGCGGCGACAGCTTGCCCTAGAATGCTTCACAGCACCAGCGCCAGAAAGGAGTTGCCTTCATGGACTTGCCAAGGAACGCCGACGAACTCTGGGGGCACCTCCTCTGGATCAAGAAATCCTTGCCTCCTGGCAAGAGGTTGCACAAAGAGTACATCGGGTTTCTCGTGGCGCTTTTCGAATGCGGGGGGAAGGCGACTCGCAAGCAACTGGCCAACGCCACGGGAAAACAACCAGACACCGTAGGTTCTGCCATGCACCATTGCCGTGATGCACTAGAGCAGCGCAAGTCGACGCCTCGGTCTAGCAAGCTAAGAGCCATTCAGCAAGAGCTCGGGTATGGGCTTCATGTCGGCCAATACGCCCCCGCGAGTACGGGCGAGCAGGAGCTCTTCTTGCAGTACTGGCTGCGCGGAAAGAAGGGAAAGAGGGGAAAGGGGGCCGGATACTGTCTCTACTACTACGATCCGAGCGCTCTGAACCCCGAGTATCGGCTTCTGACACCAGAGCTGCCGCAAGGATCGGACCATCGCAGACTCGATCAGCCGACAGCCAATCCGCTTTTCTTCGGAGCCCCGTGAGGGACTGATCATGCCAGTCTCCGAGCACCCGCGATTTGGCCATATACCGCCAACGGTCATGATGTGAGGTTTTACGAACGCCTGGTGGTGTGTAGCTACAACGCGCAGCCCGGTCACGGTCACGGACCACGGTCACGGACCACGGTCACGGACCACGGGCGACGGGCCGGGAATCAGTGAGCTTGGCTGATCGTAGTGCCTCCCCTGATCGTATTCCTTCGGCGCCGGCCTCAAACGGATCCACTGGCGGCGGTTTTGG
>JAZDLZ010000096.1:0-2749 GCA_043801535.1 Pseudomonadota bacterium | reverse complement strand
GGCGGCAAGGTGCAGGGCTCCCTCCGCGACGAGCTCGAAGATCACGGGGAACCTCCGCGCCGCTCGCGCCGCCATGATCCGGTGGTACGCGACTCCCTCGCTCATGTGGAGACGCTCGGTGCAATAGGCGAATATCGAGCTCGTGGCACTCGCCCGAGCCCTGCTTGCCACCGTCGCTCCTTGCACCTTCCACTCGCACCCTGCGTGCTGTGCACCCAGTTCCATGGCACCGATCGCCAGACTGGCGACCTCCAGGGCGCAGCCCTTCTCCTATCCGTGCGCCGCCGTGGACGGCACGGTCGTGCCCGATGCACGCCGGGACGGCAGAGCCTTGGTGAGTCCACCGCCAGAGGCGGTGGCTTACCTGTTGCGAGTTATGTCGAGGCGGGTTCCAACCTTGCGACAGTCACCACGCGGACGCACTCCCGCCCGCGCCATGTCCGCGAAGCACGTGACCCGCAGCCAGTAGCGTCCCTTCCACCCTTGCCGGGCGTATCTCACTCCACTGTTGTAACTGTTGATGCGACAGCGGGCGAGATCGCCGCGCGCCGTCCGCTGGCATCGCGACTGGTTTTCAGTCAGCTCGCGTGCTGCTTCTTTGAATGCGATCCAACTGCTGCGACGCAGCTCGCTGCAACGATAGCGCGAGTACAAGACTCTCGTCTGGGTGAGACCGCAGTCTTTCCCGTCGGGTCCTACTAGCTCCGGACGAAAATCAGTCTCGTTGCGAGCTATGGCAATGAGCTCGAACGGATCGATTCCTTGGCGCACCCCGTGATATGCCGAGGCTGCCTCCCATTCGAGGGCATCGGCTGGCTTGACCGGAGCCTCCGATGGCTCAATCGACACGATCCCTCCGAGCACACGCAGCACGAGCACTACATAGGAATCCGGATGCATTTTTCCTCCCCGCCGCGATCGCGGCGCGGTTGTCCCCTCGAAACGGACCCTGCTCCAAACACCGGCTCGCGTATTTGATGCTGGCTGGCGGACACCCGTGCCGGCTCATCTGGCCTGGCCAACCGGCCGCCTGACGACTCGGGGTCGTCGATCGCTTCTACGCGGCACGCGAGGAAACGCGACGTCTCCGACACAGCAACAAGAGAAAGCCTGTTCTCCAAGAACGACAGCTTGCTTCCTCCCCGCAGAGTCTCAGATGACCGTGAAGAGAACGATTTGATAGATCACTACTGCGGCGTAGAGGGGCAACAAGACATATCGGAGGATGATCCTGGCTGGCCGAGTCTCGCCGATGGCAATGATGCCAAACAGGCCGGCACAGGCGAGGAGATGCTTGACCGCAGTGAAAGCGCACGGTCCGATCTCGAGGAAATGCTCCATGATCGGGTTGAGCTCCTCGGCGCCAGCCCCAACGTGGCGCAGCGTACTGAACGCGTCGACGAGGTTCAGCATCACAATCGCCAAGGCCACCGTGACCGTGGAGGCACGTAGTGGTCTAGTCAAGAGCGAGCACGCTGGCCAAGGATCGGCCGGGACTGCTGACGTCGCCGCGTCGCCGGATATGGACCGCATGGTGCGGGGTGCAGCAAACCCCGTGCCGCATTGCCGCTCGCCGAACGATTCGCCTCGCCTCCGCCTCGCCTCCGCTTCGCTATGCTCTATGCTCTACGATCTAGGCGGCAGGAGACCAGCGGATCACGGCGGATCCCAGCGGATCACGGAGTCTTGGCCGGGACCCCTGGCCGAGGGCTGTCGTTGATACTCTTGACCACTTCCTCGAGCCTCGACTCCGGGATACTGACTCTCGTCGGCATGCCTCCTTCGAGACCAAACAAGGCGAGGAAGTCCCAACCCGAATCGAAGGGAGCAGCTACGGTGAGCATGCCGCAGTCTCGCACCATCGCAACCTGCGCTCTCTTTTGCCCAGCGAGGAGGAGATTGGTTTTGTCGAAACGACCACGCACACCGGCGGTGTC
Source organism: Pseudomonadota bacterium (assembly GCA_043801535.1). GTDB lineage: Bacteria > Myxococcota_A > Polyangia > Haliangiales > SHYZ01 > JAZDLZ01. Next base: position 812 of record JAZDLZ010000096.1, on the reverse strand, counting down.
CACGAATGCGACTCTTCCGCGCAGCTGATAGCGGTCGGCCAGCCTGGCGGTTTCCGCGCTGATGCGGTCGAACTCTCTCGCCGCGTCCTTGATAATCGCCGCGTCTTGACACTCGCCGAGACCAGCGCCGGCAACGAGCCAGCGCACGATCCTGTGCTTCAAGTGCTCGTCACGAAAACGGGCCCGCAGCGCTCGATCGACAAGCTCTCCGACCGAGCTCGGCGTCCCCAAGCGAGTGTCAACGCAGCGTGCATCCGCGTCTGCCCCTGGATAGGGCTCGTACCCTTTGCGGATCCACTTGGCTGCTGCATAGAGCCCGTCCAGATCGACGTGGGCGACCACGGTATCGACTGGACCCGTCGAGGCGACAAGCTCGGGTGTTATCAATTCGGGGCATGCCCCGTGCTCGGCCTTGGTCGCCAGCACGAACCGCGCATCGAGCCGGTAGAGACGGTGGTTGGCATGATCGTGATGGTCAATCCATGCCGCCAACCGGTTTCCGAGGCCGGTGATGAAAGGTCCCGTCATCTCCTCGAAGCTTCGTCCCAATCCTTCTGCCGAAAAGGCGACGTCCAGCACCACCACCCGCCCCTGTAGAGAGTTGGCGCTGGGCAGGGTACGGGGTGTCGTGAACACGAGTTGCGGTAGAACAGCACAGGATGGCGCAGGAACAGTCATTGGGTCGGTCGTGAGTGTAGTCGATGCCAACCCAGACTGCACGATCGTCGTTCTCGTCCCTGATCCGGCGCATAGCGCGCCTCAAGACCTCCCCTCCGCCCCTCCTCTCCGAGGAGGGGAACCGCGGCGCGTCA
>JAZDLZ010000032.1:0-2029 GCA_043801535.1 Pseudomonadota bacterium | reverse complement strand
AAATCCCGACTGATTCGCCTGGAATCAGCCTCATGCCTTCCCCCTGGCACGAGGCCGCCGGGCAAATCTCCTCACTGCACGAATCGAGACGGTCGTGTACATTTCCCCTCACTGCACGAGTCCAAGGCGGCAGGCGGTCTGGTTGCCACAAGATCAGGCGTACCGCCACTCACGTCCGAACGGTGCGCCATCGACGCGCGGAGCTCGCGTCCAGTCTCCTCGATCCCTGATCAGCTCGAGCAGAATGTGCGACCTTGGCCACGATCCGTCGCCGGCGCATCTCCTCGCCTGTCTGCCACCGGGAATGGCAGCTGCATCGTCGCCCACCGGTCTCCCTGCGCTACCGCGCCGTTGCCTTCAGCGCCCGTGCCTTCCCGCGCGCCACCGACCCACCACCCGCCGTCGCCTGCCTTCCCTCCACCATCTTCATCGCCGGATCCACCCGCGACGTCGCCGGCTCTGCCGTCGCTACCGCCACTTCCGTCGCTGCCACTCCCGTCGCTGCCACTCCCGTCTCCATGGCTCCCATTGCTGTCACCGCCTCCAGAGCTGCCTTCGCTCCGCCGCGATCTCTTGTCCCTCGCCCGTCGTCTTTCGTCTTGTCCATACTCTCCGGGGCTGCTGGCATTCCTTCTATCGGCAGACCATCCCCTCCCTTTGCCGCGACCTTCTCTTGTGGCCCTGCAACAATCCCCGGCGTGAGTTGGGCGTTGCGGCCCGACGCTGCGGCTGCGATGTGTCTTCTGATCATGTCGGCGCCGAAGGCAGCCTTGTCGATTGCGAAAACCCGATCGCAGCTTCGTGTCTGAAAAAGCTCGAGCGCGACCTTCCCGTCGTCGCGAGTCGCGGTCTGCCAGCTCGTGATTCCCAGAAGGTGCGTCTCGACGTCTCGCCGGGAGGACGAGCGCTGTTTGGCGTCGATAGAGATCTTGCTACGTTCGAGGAGCGGAACCACCAAGGGCTTGGCAACGAGCTCATTGTGCCGCTCCAGCAGCCCGCCAACATGAATACTCCGGTCGAGTGCCGGGAACGGCTGGGCGGCATTCTGCGGTACTACTATCGCCAGGCGGCGTAAGTCTCTTTCTCACCGACGGGCGGGTGGCAGAACAATGCGGACGACGGGGGCCGAGTTGTGTTCCGCGTGAGCTTCAACGACGCGCGATCGTGGATTGGCAAAGATCCAGCCAGCGAAGCCGTCCATGGCGACGCACGGCATGGCGAAATTGCCGCCGCGGACGGCATGTTAACCCTGGGGCCGTGCCATTCCTGCCCCCTGCTCGGTGATGGCGACTGCATGGATGTCCTTAGAATCATTGAAGGAATCCGTCGATCCTATTTGGCACAGTGACGAGATGAGCGACCGCGCGGTTCTACACCTGTTCGCCGAGCTCAATGAAACAGAAACCATCTTCCCGGGTACCAACCTCCGACTGCGATACGAAATGGTCTCGTCGCAAAATCCTGCAGGTCAGGAGTTCTGAAGTTGCCGATGGGCGCCTATAGAGGCGTTTCATCTGCCGTCTAGGGCGCACCACGGCAAGCAATACTTGCCATTACGCGCCTTAAGCGGCATTATTAGTGCCGTCACCAAAGCATGACGGCAACCATGAAGCCCACTGACTTCTTCGCCCAGCACCCGGTCTTCCGCTTCGAGGAGTTCCGGGAGGCCCACCAGTCCGGGGGGACGCGCAGCCCGGAGACCACGGGCTCGGTGCTCAAGCAGCACGTGGCTGCCGGGAACCTGATCAATGTGCGCCGCGGCCTCTACGCGCGGGTCCCCGAGGGCGCCGACGCCGCGACGTTTCGGGTCGACCCGTACCTCGTCGCCAGCCGGGTCGCCGTCGACGCGGTGATCGCCTACCACAGCGCGCTGCAGCTCCTCGGCAAGGCGCATTCCCAGTCCCAGCGGCTCACGTACCTCAGCGGTCGCCGCGCGAAGCCGTTCACGTTCCAGGATACGGAGTTCGTGCCGGTCCTCGTGCCGGTGGCGCTGCGCACGTTGCCCGACCTCGTCGGCGGGCTGCGGGAG
>JAZDLZ010000024.1:0-3685 GCA_043801535.1 Pseudomonadota bacterium | reverse complement strand
TGACCATTGAGGGCCGGATTCAGGGGGATTCGCATGGGGAGACCGTCGGTGAAATAGTCGGGGAGGGTGATCGAATCCAACCCCGGCGATTCCACTTGGGCGAGGTGGGTAAGGAGGAGGTCGGCATACTTCCGCAGCTCTGGCGCTCTGGTGCTCTTGGCCAGGTCTCCCTCGAGGGCGTGCTCGCGGCGTTGCAGTTGTTGGATCGAGCGTCCGAGCCCAACTGCGGCGCGCTCCCGTAGCTCTTCGCGAGCGACCCGTTCTAGCTCGGTTCGGTAGTAGCTCGCAATGCGTTCCACAACTCCGGGGCTGTCACCAAAACGACGGAGGCCACGCCACCCTGGCCTTGGCTTCGACTCGACCTTCGCCGAAGTTGATGTCGTAAACGCAGGTGGTGGTAGTGGCGGCGGCGGCGACGGCGGTCGATAGACACTGCCCGGAGCCAACTGTCTGCTTGCCGACCGACTCGGTCGAAGCGAGGCGACTATGCGATCGTCGCTGGAAACGAGAAAGATGTTGGCCTGGATTCCGGTCAGCTCGGCGATTAGCTGATCCCTTACCCGACCGAAGGTGAACCGGACCACTCGCTCTCCTGGCGTCGACACCTCCAGGTCGACCAGGCGTTGGCGTGACAAGTGACGGCGCAGCAGCATGGCGAAGGCGGGGGGAGATTTGGCCTGTTCGTTGCGCCGGTTCGACCTTTCCGGCGGGAATAGCAGGTGCAGGCGGCACGCCCGTGGCTCGGCGGAGACGAGCAGCTTCCGTTCGCCGAGCTCGAGGACGATGATCTCGCCGGGCGATCCGTAAACCTTGCCAACGGATGCTCCCAAGAGTAGCGGTCTGAGCTCGTCCACTACTTGGGCGATTTCGAGATCGGAAAGACAGCCAGGCATTCGTGCCATTGTCATGTTTCGCCACCATGGCGCTGGATACTTCCGTGCATTCCGTCACTGTCGACTGTCGACTGTCGACTGTGCTCTAGATACACGTCCCTGGTTGGTCATTGCTCGCGCTTTCCTGCAGAAGCTCGCGAAGGCGCACCGCGTCGCGATACCTTTCGGCAGTGGCAAGCACGATCCAGACCTGGCTGTGCTGGCTGGCAGCAGTGAGAATCTTGTCGAATCGCTGGTCGGTCAGGCGACCTCGATGGAGACCCATCCCACGAATGCGCAGATAGGCGCTGGCGATGACTGGCGCGGGCTCCTCGAGCTGGAGTGGATCGTACGCCAGCACCAGGCCAAGATCGGTGGCAAGTCGGGCGGCCACTTCGACTTCCCACATGCCTTGCGGTTCCCAGACTATTACGGTGTCCGGGGCGACAACAAGCTCGGTGAAGAAACGGCGCAGGCGTTCGCGGTTCGACTGAGTCGGGAAGAAGGAAGGCGGCGTGCGAAAGACAATCGCTTCGGCAGCGAGTGCCTTGGCAGCGGCATGGACTTGGGTCCAGGCGAGATGGGCAGCTTGGTTGACCCGCAAGAGTCCAGGATGATCCGCTGGATCGGCTGGCGACACGGCGAGCCTCTTCATGTCCTCGGTAGTTGGCTCGTCGGTGAGGATCCGCCAAGCATTCATGGTAAAGATGGCGTGAGGCGGGGCTTCGTTGCGCCATTTCTCGAGGACCGACGGGCGCGGCGGTCGGGTCGTGGTTGCCCCTATCTCGAGGAGCTGCAGCTTCCGGAAATACGCCTCGCGTGTCATTCCGGAAGGCGGATCGGCGCAGCCGATGCCGGCTACCAATGGTGATGCTCCGGTTGGGGAACGGTCGTCCCCGGGAGCTTTACTGAGATCGGAGTTCATCCCAAGTCCTGAGTTGCCTTCGTTGTCTGAGTTGCCTGCGTTGAGGGTTTGACTAACACCTGTCTGCCTAATAGCATCGACCGCATTATGCAGCCGAATGAGATTGCACAAGAGGTAGAGCGTCTTGGCAGCATAGCCGCCTCTGTCCGCGCCGGGCTCGGCAAGATTGCCGAGAGAGTAGCCCAAGCTCGCGCGATGGTGGCGGACATGCAGCGTTCACTGGTAGTTGGGGAAAGCACGAAGATGACAGAACAAGGTACGCCGGAGACGGCGTCAGCACAAGGGGAGGCGATGGCACCGTCATGAAGATCTTCATCGACACCGCAGATATTGCCGAGATCAAGGAAGCAGTCTCGATGGGAGTGGTCGATGGCGTTACCACCAATCCCACGCTGATCGCCAAGACTGGCCGAAAGTCCAAGGATGTCCTTGCGGAAATCTGCGCTGCGACCATTGGACCAGTGAGTGCCGAGGCGCTGGCGTTGGACAGCGAGCCGATGGTGGAGGAAGCGCGCGATCTGGCCAAGATTGCTCCCAATATCGTCGTCAAGATACCAATGACTGTTGCCGGCCTGCGGGCGGCAAAGACCCTGGCCGAGGAGAGCATCAAGACGAACATGACGCTCTGCTTTTCGGCAAACCAGGCCCTTTTGGCGGCCAAGGCGGGGGCAACCTACGTGTCGCCGTTTGTTGGCCGAGTCGACGACATCGGCGATGAGGGCATGAGCCTGATTTCCGACGTCATGACGATCTACGAGAACTACGGCTTCGACACCGAGGTCATCGTCGCGTCGATTCGCAATCCAGTGCACGTGCTGCAGGCGGCGCGGATGGGCGCCCATGTCGCCACTATTCCCTTGGCGGTGATTCGGCAGCTGATGCAGCATCCCTTGACCGATATCGGCATCCAGCGGTTCCTGGCCGATTGGGAAAAGGTTCCCCAATAGCCCTCGATAGAAAAGAGGCACCGCGGGTTTGCTGACTTTCGGATGAGGATCAGGCATCACGTCAACCCCTTGCGTCTCTGGCGCGCCATCGATCGGCCGGAGAGGATTGAGCTTCCGGCCAAGAAGGAGGCCAAAAAAGAGATCGGTGCCGGCACTGCCGGAGCCGGAGCCGGAGCCGAAGTCGAAGTCGAAGTTGGCTGCGCGGAGGGACTGTTTCTCCTCGGGCGGGCCCAGCAGGATCCGTCTCGACTGGAGGTTGGCATCGAAATCCGCCACGAGCTGGTAAAGGCCCTGAACACACGCGCAGAAAGAGAAGGCTTGGCAGTTCGAGCAGTCTTCGCCAACGCGAACCTTCATTTGTCCTCGGTTCTGGCGTCGCGGTCGGTTGCCCGACTGTTCGTCAACTTTCCCGACCCGTGGTTCAAGCGGCGGCATCACAAGCGGAGAATGCTCGATTCCGCGTTGGCCAGAGACTGCCATCAGGTTTTGCGTCCTGGAGGAGAGCTTTTCTTCCAGAGTGACGTGTTCGCCGTTGCTCTCGAGGCGATGGAGATTCTGGAGCGGCTCGACGACTGCTATGTGAATCGAGCTGGTCCGTGGAGTTTTTGGAAGGCGGGGAATCCGTACGGAGTCTGCTCGCGGCGCGAGGCGCACTGCCAGGCGCTTGGCCGGCCGATCTGGCGGCTCTTGTACAACGCCCGCGGCTGACCGGCTGCCCGTGGTCTACTTCAAGATGCCGGAGCCCTCATGCTTGTAGAGCGTGTTGGCCAGGGAAACCAGGTTGTTTCGGATGTGAGCCGTACCGGGGGGGCTGTTCCAGTTCCTGGTTCCTTGTCCCTAGTTCCTTGTTTCCTTCGTCGTCGTCGGAATTGAACAAGGAACTAGGAACAAAGGACAGGGGACCGAGAACGGCTAGCCCGTTGACCGATCGGGACACACTC
>JAZDLZ010001084.1:0-5546 GCA_043801535.1 Pseudomonadota bacterium | reverse complement strand
CCTCCCTGGTAAGGAGCGACACCGAGCCCATCTTGCGCAGGTACATGCGCACCGGGTCGTTCGTCTTGGCGTAGGTCCCGTCGTATTCGTCGTCTTCCTCGTCGAGCTCTTTTTACTCGTCGTCGATCGAATCAACGTCCTTGGTAGGAGCGACTTTGGAGGACACCCGGACTTTCGAGGCCGAGTCGACGATTTCGATTCCTTCGTCACCCAGGGCGGACAGCCAGTCGTCGATTTGATCCGACGAAATAATGTCCTCGGGCATGTTGTCGTTGACTTCGTCGTAGGTCAGAAAGCCCTTGGACTTTCCCAGATCGATGAGCTTTTGCTTGCGCCGCTCGGTATCGCCACCGTTCATCGAGGCTCTTCCTCGGGCCGTCGCCGAAGCGATTCGGCCCTGCTACGGGTTTCTAACTGGAGCCGGGCAAGCTCTCGTGCCAGCACCCGGTTTCCACGTCTTTCCGCGTCTTTTATCTGTCGTCCCAGATCGTCGACCTCGACCTGAAGCCGTTCGCGCCGCAACGTGCGCACCATTTCTTCCAAGGTACGGGCAGGATCCACGAGGGACTTGTATGAGCTATCCAGGAGTTCGCGCACTACCGTATCACTCAGATTTCGCGGGACCGCCTCCAACAGGTTGCGGCCAGTTTGTGCGGCGCAATACATGTCGCGAAGCCGCGCATCCGTCAAGAGGGATCGCACGCCCGCTTGTTCGGCAAGAGACACGAGGTCTGGGTGTTCGACCAGAATTGCCAGGATCTTGAGCTCTGTCGAAGGCGGAGGGCTGTCATCGTCCCGCCCAGGGATGGGTGTATCATGGCCCTGATTTCCGCACTGTCTATTACCGTCGCCGCGGTCGTCGCGACCGCTGCGCTCGGCATGGGCGTGCTCGGCAGCCACGGCGTTGGCCATAGATGCTTGTGCGACCGCCCGCCGAACCATGCCAGCATCGGCGTCCAATGCTGCCGCGAGCTCACCCAGGACCATGTCGCGTTTTATCGGATCGGCAATTCTGGCGAGCATGGGTGCGGCGGCGTGGATCGCTGCTGCTCGTCGATCAGCAGAAGATCTGGACGATTTGGTCCAGACTTCGTGAATGAAATACTCCACTGCTGGTTGGGCGTTTCCCAGCAGGTCTTCGAGAGCTGGTGAGCCTTGCGAGCGCACAAAGGAGTCAGGGTCTTGCCCGTCGGGAAGCTCGGCTACTTTGGTTTCGATGCCAGCATCGAGCAGTGGTCCGAGGTGCTTCTGCGCCGCGGCACGGCCTGCCGCATCTCCGTCGAGGCAAAGAACCACGCAGGAGGTGAGCAGGCGGAGAGTAGACACCTGGTGATCGGTCAATGCGGTGCCCAGAGGCGCCACGGTTTCTCCAAAACCTGCCTGGTGAAGGGCCAGAACATCGAAGTTGCCCTCGACGACCACGGCCCGTCCCTTGGTACGGATGGCGGCGCGTGCTGCGTGCAGACCGAACAGGACGTTGCCTTTGGTGTATAGCGGCGAGCCAGGCGAGTTGATGTACTTGGGTGCGTTCGGGTCGCTCACAAGCTGGCGACCAGAGAATGCGACGGTCTCCCCGGTTGCCGAAATCACCGGGCATATCAAGCGATTGCGAAAACGATCATAGTACCCGTGCCCTTGTCGCCTGAGGGCCACCAAGCCCAGGAGCACTGCCAGCTCGAGCTGTACCCGTTGTCCTTCCAGCCAACGCGCCAGGGAATCCCAGGCATCGGGTGCCATGCCCAGACGGAACGTTTCGGCAATCTCGTTGCCGATCCCGCGCTGAGCCAAATACTCGCGACCTTGCGGGCTGGCGCCAGCTCGAAGAGTGTCCTGGAAGAAAGAAGAAGAAAGCGAGCTCACCTCCAATAGCCTGCTTCGTTCGTCTCGTCGTGCAAGCTCTCTTGGATCGGTTTGTTCCGGGACTTCCACGCCAGCTCTGCGGCCCAGCTCGCGCACCGCCTCGGCAAACGTCTTGCCTTCGATATCCATCAAGAATCGGAATACATCGCCGTTCCGTTGGCACCCGAAGCAATGGAAAAAACGCTTGTCGGGGAGCACGTGAAAGGAAGGGGTCTTTTCCTGGTGAAAAGGACAAAGTCCCTTGAAAGCGTGTCCGGCTTTCTTGAGCCCGACGCGTTCACCGACGATCTCGACGATATCGGTGCGGTCGCGGATATCGGCGATCACCTCGGCGGGTATCCAGGACAAAGTCACCTCGACAACATGGCGTGCTCGCCGGTATGTCTACCGCCCGGCGGGCGACAGAGCGCAGGAAAGTATTACAGGGTTCGAGCCGCTGTCAACTTGCTGGTGCTTGCTACTTCAGCGCCTTTCCTTCTCGCTACTTGACCAGGTATATATAGACGACCAAGAGGAAAAAAACGCCGCAGTCAACCGCGAGCGCAATTGTCGCGCGATCTGGAGCTAGCCTGGCAAGCGCGTCTTGGGCAGCTTGACGGACGGCAGGAGTCGGGCTGGCTGCAAGAAGCTCTCGTAGACTCTGGCGAGCAGCTGCATAGTCGCCGCGCTCCGTGGCCTTCGCGATCTCGTCGAGCTGGCGAAGCTGACCAAGCTGGCCGAGCTCTCCGGCGCTCTCCCTCAGCCGCCCCAACAACAGCAGCAACCGGCGCCGTCCATCCTCCAGGCTCCCCCCTAGACTCTCCACGTTCCCACCCCTCGTCGCCAGCTCGAGATCTGGCCGTCCAAACGCTCGCCCAAATGTTCGTCCGTGATGCCGCTGCTATTCGGCCCGCCCCGCCTTTTCATGCCGCTATTCCCTTCGGCGATTCGTGCGCCAGGTGCGCCAGGTGCGCCTGCCTTGGAAGCCGCCACCGCCGCTGCGTTGATTGCTGCAACCATGATGGCGACATCTTGGGCTTCGCCGTCGAAGCTACACGGGGCGAGGAGCGTCGCCTGTTCGCGCCCGATGAAGCCGGTATCGTATTCGCCGGCAAGAAAGGCTGGATGCTCCAGCATTCGCCGGTGGAAGGCCAGGTTCGTACGGAGGGTGCCAGCGATTCGGTACTCATTGAGAGCACGTCGCATGCGGCCAAGCGCCCGATGGCGATCTTCACCCCAAGTAATGAGCTTGGCAACGAGCGGATCGTAGAACACGGAGATCTCCGATCCAGCGCTCACGCCCGAGTCGATTCTGACGTACGGTCCGCCTGGTTCCCGCAGGGAAGTTATACTGCCTGGAGCAGGCAGAAACCTTGCCGAGTCTTCGGCGTAGATGCGGCACTCGATGGCTGCCCCGCGCCTGCATGCGTTGGCCTGATCCTGATCGAGAGGAAGCGGCCGACCTTCGGCAACCAGGATTTGCCAGGCAACGAGATCGAGACCAGTAACCATCTCGGTGACCGGGTGCTCGACTTGCAGGCGGGTGTTCATTTCGAGGAAATAGAAGGATCCGTCTTTGGCTAGCAAGAACTCAATCGTGCCAGCGCCACGATAGTCGCAAGCCTGGGCGGCCTTGACCGCGACCGCACCCATGGCCGCCCGCAGCTCCGGGCTGACCGCTGGCGAAGGCGATTCCTCGATGACTTTTTGGTGGCGCCGCTGGATCGAGCAGTCACGTTCGCCTAGATGAATCGTTCTGCCCGCTTCGTCGGCGAAGATTTGAACCTCGACGTGGCGGGGACCGACGATGGCCTTCTCCAGGTACACCGTGTCGTCGCCAAAAGCGGCCATTGCCTCTCGGCGCGCGCCCTCGTAGGCGCTGGCAAGTTGCGCTTCCGATTCCACCAATCGCATCCCTTTGCCCCCTCCACCAGCTGCGGCCTTCAGCATGATTGGGAATTCGAGCTGTCTAGCTGCGGCGAGCGCCAGCTCAAAGGTCGGAAAACCGCGTCCGTCTTTTCCGTTGTGGCCGGGGACTACCGGGACACCCGCCTTGGCCACCGTGGCTCGAGCGGAGGTCTTGTCTCCCATGAGGCGCATGGCCTGTGCCGAAGGCCCCAAAAAGACCAGCTCGGCCTGCTCGCAGGCTTCGGCGAAGTCCTCGTTTTCCGAGAGAAAGCCGTAGCCTGGATGAACTGCGTCGGCCTTGGTTTTCCGGCACGCATCCAGGATTCTTTCGATGTCGAGGTAACTTTCGGCGGCCGGTGGAGGCCCGATACGAATTGCACGATCCGCTGCCTGGACGTGCAATGCTTCGCGATCGGCATCGGAGTAGACAGCAATCGACTCAATGCCGAGCTCCTTGCAGGCACGGATGATTCGGACCGCGATTTCGCCACGGTTGGCAACTAGGAGACGACGGATACCCCGGCGCCCAGGTTCTCTGTCATGCGGCATGGGCAACATGGGCAAAGTGTATGCCCCAGCAAACGAATTTGAGCAAGCACCGAGCAGAGTCCCCCAAACGGCTCCTAAAAGGTTCTTTTGAGAATACGGCCGAGCCATGTTAGAACGACAACAGAGCTGCACCCATTGCAATTCCCTCGGCCTCTTGGATAAACTCAAGGCTTCCCAAGATGTTGAGCGGCGGCCGGCCGCCGCTGCGAGGTCCGCGTGAGCGACATCAATACCAGGAAAGAAAAGCGCACTCCAGTGACGCTAAAGATCAAATTCAAGAGCGCTACTCTGAATCAGTTCATCGAGCGGTACTCGGTTGACGTTAGCCATGGCGGCATCTTCATCCGGACCAAAGATCCTTTGCCAGTTGGCACTCAGCTCAAATTCGAATTTCAGCTGCAGGATGCCTCACCACTGATATCTGGTGAAGGAACTGTGGTTTGGACGAGAGAGTACGACTCGGCTCGGTTGGGAGTGGCCCCCGGCATGGGGGTTCGCTTCGACAGATTGCCGCCAGAGAGTCAGGAAGTCCTGAGCGTCATTCTGGCGCAGAAAAACAAGGATTCTGTCGAACAGCGGCTCGACAGCGCAGTCGGGGACAGGACCAAGGTTCAACAAGTGCCACCCGTGCCACCCGCGCCACCTTCGGCCGCCGCCAGGACCGCACAAGCCGCACAAGAGCCGTCTCGGTCAGTGCCACCTCCCTGTCCAAGAGCTCCCAGCCAGGCCGCACTCGAGGAGCGCATTGGTGGAGCTCCGATTCGCAGCGATGGCGCCGAACCTGCCAGTAGCGCAGGCTCGGCACTAGATGCTGACTTGGGGGGTGACTTTGCGCAGGAGCTACAGGAAAAAACCCGAGTCATGATACCTGCTGCCGAGCTTTTGGCGAAAGCTCAGGCAGAGAGCGAGAAGGAGGCGGCGGAAGCCGAAGAAACTGCCGCGGCGGAGAAGCAGGCGAGGGAGGCGGCAGCGGCGGCAGCGGCAGCGGCAGCAGCGGCGGCCAAGGCGAAAGTCGAAGCCGAGGCGGAAGAAAAGCGAAAGGCCGAAGCAGCAGCGGCAGCAGAAGAAGCCAAGGCAAAGGCAAAGGCAGACGCCGAGGAGAAACAGAAGGCGGAAGAAGAAGCCAAGGCGAAAGCGGAAGCCGAGGCGGAAGAAAAGCGAAAAGCCGAAGCAGTTGCCAGGGCGAAGGCAGAGGCCGAGAAGAAACGGAAAGCACAAGAAGAAGCCAAGGCCAAGTCACAAGCCAAGGG
>JAZDLZ010001078.1:0-3633 GCA_043801535.1 Pseudomonadota bacterium | reverse complement strand
ACACGATATCAAGGAGTGATTCTCATGCGCATGCCCACCGACCTCTACCGACCCTCACTGGCGCTCCTCACCGACCTCTACCAGATCACCATGGCGTACGCCGCCTGGCGGTCCGGTTGGGCCGATCGAGAGGCGGTCTTCCATTTGTTCTTTCGCAAAAACCCGTTCGGAGGTGGCTTCGCCGTGGCATGCGGCCTTGAGCACGCCATGGACTATCTGAGCCGTCTTCGCTTCGATGAAGAGGACCTCGCCTACCTGGGAGGCCTGACTGGACCCGGCGGAGCGCGATTGTTCGAAAAGGAATTCCTGAATGCCCTGCGCGAGATGCCGATGGCTCTTGATGTCGATGCGATTCCTGAAGGAACCGTCGTCTTTCGTCAGGAGCCGCTTGTCCGGGTGCGAGGACCGGTCATCCCCTGCATGCTGGCAGAGACACCGCTCCTCAATATGATCAACTTCCAAACCCTGATCGCAACCAAGGCGGCTCGGATCGTCACAGCCACGCGTGGTGAACCAGTCCTCGATTTTGGCCTTCGGCGAGCCCAAGGCATCGACGGTGCGCTCACCGCGAGTCGCGCCGCCTACATCGGTGGCTGTGCAGCGACTTCGAATGTCTTGGCGGGCCGTCTCTTGGGCATTCCCGTGCGTGGCACTCATGCTCATAGCTGGGTCATGCTTTTCGACACCGAGCGCGAAGCTTTCGAGACCTATGCCCGCGCTCTTCCCCAGAATTGCGTTTTCCTGGTCGACACCTACGACACGCTCGAGGGAGTGCGAAATGCGATCGGGGTTGGCTCGTGGCTGCGCGAGAACGGGCACGAGCTCTTCGGGGTTCGTCTCGACTCCGGCGATCTGGCCTACTTGAGCATCGAAGCTCGGAAGCTCCTGGATGCCGCTGGCTTTCAGAAAACGCACATCTTCGCGACCAACGATCTCGACGAGTATGTCATTACAAGCCTCAAGGAACAGGGATCCAAGATTGCGGTCTGGGGAGTGGGCACCCGACTGGCAACGGCCTATGACGATCCAGCCCTGGGAGGTGTCTACAAACTCGCGGCTGTGCGCCGGCCTGGTGAGAAGTGGAACTACCGGGTCAAGCTTTCGGAGCAGGCGGTGAAGACCTCGACCCCCGGAATCCTTCAGGTTCGCCGATTCGCCGCAGGTACGGAAATGATCGCTGACGCGATTTTCGACGAGGAGCGTGGATGGCCCGCTGGGGACTATTCGATCGTAGATCCATTCGACATCACTCGACAGAAGCGGATCAAACGTGACACGGGGTACACTGATCTCCTCGTGCCCGTGCTCAGGGCAGGCAAACCGGTCTACGAGTCTCCGCTCCTCGCGACGATACGGGAGCGAGCGCTCGCGCAGCTGGCGCTTCTACCAAGCGGGGTGAAGCGATTCCTGAATCCTCATCAGTATCCAGTCGGCTTGGAGCAGTCGCTCTTTGACCTCAAGACCCGTCTCGTCCTGGGGGCGAGAAAGCCGTCGTCGACTCCCCGGGACACATAACAAGGAACAAGGAACAAGGAACTAGGAACAAAGGACAGGGGACCGAGAACGGCTAGCCCGTTGACCGTTCGGGACACACTCCATATTTTCCGCTTGACAGAGTGTATCTATTACACTATCTTGGTTAGTGTAGATAACACACGAAGGAGGAAGCGTGAGCTTCACATTTGAGCATCCCCGACCAGCGCTCACCGTTGACTGCGTGGTCTTCGGCATGGACGACGAAGACCTGAAGGTCATGTTGATCCAGCGTAACCTCGAACCATTCAAGGGTCGCTGGGCGTTGCCAGGCGGTTTCGTGCACATGGAGGAGGGGTTGGAAGACGCGGCACGTCGGGAGCTACAGGAGGAGACCGGCATCGAGCGCGTGTACCTCGAGCAGCTTTTCACGTTCGGCGACGTCGGTCGCGATCCCCGCGACCGTGTCGTCTCCGTCGCCGACTACGCGCTGGTGAAGCTAAGCGACCATCGCATCCGCGCGGCTACGGACGCCCGCGAGGCCGGGTGGTTTGCAGTCTGGGACACGCCGTCCTTGGCCTTTGACCACGATCGCATTCTGCAGACCGCGCTGATTCGCCTCAGGGGCAAGGTGCGGTACCAGCCCATCGGCTTCGAGCTTTTGCCAGCCAAGTTCACGCTCTCTCAGCTCCAACGCGTCTACGAGAAGATTCTCGAACGGGAGCTCGATAAGCGGAATTTCAGGAAGAAGCTTCTGTCGATGGGATTTCTCGAGGAGCTCGATGAGGTCGAGCAGGACGTCGCACACCGCGCGGCTCGCCTCTATCGATTCGATCGGAAGAAGTACCAACAGCTCGAGAAGGAAGGCTTCAACTTCGAAATCTAGGGGGAGACGACCATGGCGATCCGCTTCTACGAGATCAACGAGCCCCACGACTACTTTCAGGTGCAGCCATGAGTCACCCATTCGAGATCGCCGGCGGAACTGTCACTGGTCAGGCGCATGCCGGTGCCGGCCGGAACAATCAGGATGCCTATTGCTGGGCTTCGACTGAAGAAGGACTCATCGCTGTCGTTTGCGATGGTTGCGGAAGTGGACTGCACAACGAAGTGGGCGCACACCTTGGAGCGCGGTTGACAGTGCAGGCAATAGCACGGCTGCTCCCGTCCAATCTGGAAATTGCTGAGCTTCTCGAACAGGTCCGTCAGGACGTCCTGGAGCGTCTGCGCCTTCTCGCGACCGAGATTAGCTTTCCGCCCCGGATCTCCTCGGAACCGACTGTGCGCGCAAGCTTCTCCCGGACGGTCTCGGAGTACTTCTTGTTTACGATCGTGGGACTTGTCGCCACTTCCGCCCGCGCCACACTCTTCTCTGTCGGCGATGGCTTGATTGTCATTAACGGCGATCGCCATCGACTCGGCCCTTTCCCAAACAACGAGCCACCGTACATCGGCTACGCCCTTTTGCCGGCGGCCTCGGCATGTGGAACAGGCGAGCATTCGGCCTTTCGCATTCACGGATCCCTTCCGGTGGATGGCATCCGCTCGCTCCTCATCGGTACTGACGGCGCAGCCGACCTCGACGCCATGGCGGACCACGAGCTCCATGGGCGCGAAGAACGGATCGGCCTGCTCAGTCAGTTCTGGACCGATGACCGAGTCTCTCGGAACTCGGACATGGTTCGACGCCGGCTCACAGTCATGAACCGCGGGCCGCGTGGCGGATTGCTCTCGGATGATACCACTCTCGTGGTCGTGCGCAGGAAGGCACTGGAGGCATGACCATGGACGTCTACCTTGGCGGCAAACGCATCAAGCTCGATCCCAGCAAATCGTTGGGCAAAGGTGGCGAAGCCGATGTCTTCGACGTTGGCAAAGGATTGGCTCTCAAGATCTTCAAGTCCCCGGACCACCCCGACTACCGAGGTCTACCACTCGAACAGAAGGCTGCCGAGGAACGGATCGCCCTACACCAACGAAAGCTCCGGGAGTTCCCGATCGCCCTACCTGCGCAAGTAGTCGCTCCCGTGGAGCTCGCTACCGATCGCTCCGGCCGCTTCATCGTCGGATACGCGATGTCGCTTGTAACTCCGGCACAGCCTCTCCTCCGATACGCCGACCCAGGCTTCCGTCACGCGGGAGCCTCCAATGCGAGCGTCA